>CAYUFQ010000028.1:0-14061 GCA_964444045.1 uncultured Bacteroides sp. | reverse complement strand
CCCTCACAGGCGGAACCAGAATCCGACGTGCTACCATTACACCACAAGGCAATATTTATTGAAGATGTTTGCGTGTTCTCGTTTGAACGGTGCAAAGGTAGGCAGTTTTTTTTATCTGTGCAAGTTTTTTTCGAATTTTTTGATTTTTTGTTCTCAAATTTCCGGTGGGGCGGCGTGCCGGATTTTTGCGCGAGGGCGTGTATGAGCCCTGATATGATTGCATATTGCCGGCATTACGGGCCATATTGTGACATTATGATGTTATTATGAGGCTGTTTTCGAAAAAAAGTGTTATCTTTGCACTCTGATTCTGCGTGAATTTAAATAAATTAAGTATTATAAATCATATTTCCTTTATGAAAAAACGGTTAGTTTACGTATTGGCCTGCATCTTGGCGTTGGGCGTTTCGGCATTTGCCGGAGCCGATGCCGGGCGAGCCACGGCCGGCTCGCGCACCCGCGAGGATATGGCCAAACTCCGCGATTCGCGTCCGCGCAAGGCCCGGAGCGCAAAAGCGGCTTCAGCGCCCGTTATGCGCGTGCATGCCGGCGACAAACAGCTTTATTCATTTCATCGCGACGCCTACGACGGACCGCTCTACGGCTGGACGGGCGTGGTGAAGGTGATGGCCGGCGCCAACGGGCCCGAGGAGGTTCAGCATCTTCCCGGCGACATGATTTTCCAGGCTGCATATATGAACGACAAGGCGCTGGTTGTGCGCAGCAACTTCTCGGACTATGTAACCTATCAGGTGTACGATACCGACAGCTGGGAGGCAATGTCGACCGTGAGGTATCCCAGCACCAATGCCAACAAGCTGCCTTATGGCCTGACGTATGACCACACGACCGATAAGGTGTATGGCTCATTCTTTGAAAGCTCGGGCTCGTTTGTGGATGATAGCGACGCCCAGTTCGGCTATGTCAACCTCGACAACGCCGCCGATCCCGTCACCATTGTCAGCGAGCTGCCTACCCGCATGCGCGCCATGACGGTCGATGCCTCGGGTGAGCTTTACGGCCTGTCGTTCGAGGGCGACCTCTATCACATCAACAAGTTCACGGGCGATGCCGCCGAAACCGGCGTGCACGTTGACCTGCCCACGCAGGACTTCGGCGACCCGACGGCTCCCTGGGATACATATGGCGTCGAGTCAATGTGTTGCGACTGGGAGTCGGGCGATTTCTTCATAGCCTACGGCGATGACATCTGGAACACTTACGTGGCCCGCTTCAATCCCGCTACCGGCGAGGCTGAGCTGGTTGCCGACTATAGCTATTCCGACTTCGGTTCGCTTGAGTGCAACGTGCTCACCGGCCTGTATTTCATACAGTCGGGCGCCGCTACTGCGAAGGGCACTCCCACTCCGGTCACCGACCTGACTGTAGAGGCCGTGGGCACTGAGATGAAGGCCAACGTGGCCTTCGTGATGCCCGAGGCCGATACCGACGGCGCCGCCATCGACGGCGATATGACCTGGAGCGTAGGCGACGGCGTCAGCGAGCTCGCCACCGGCACGGCCCGTGCCGGCGAAAAGGTGATGACCTCGGTTAACGTTGGCTCAACCGGCCGCGTCACTCTGGTGGTTACGGCCGCCCTCGACGGCGTGGTATCCAACCCTGCAAGCGCAAGCACCTTCATTGGCTGCGACGTGCCCTGCATCAGCGGCCGTCCTTCGGTGCGCGTTTCGTCGGGTAACCGTATTACCGTAAGCTGGAATGAGGCCGAGTCCGTTAACGGCGGCAATCTTGACCCCGTGACGTATAAGCTGACCCGCCTGCCCGACAATAAGGTGGTGGCCGAGGCTCATACCGGCACTTCGTTCGTTGACGAAATCACCTACGACATCAAGACCCGCTACTCCTATGAGATTCAGCCCAAGTCGGGCGCCAACGAGGGTGAGGCCGTGACCTCGCGTCAGGCCTTTGCCGGCAAGTATATCGGCATGCCTCTCGACGAGCGCTTCGAAGACCCCGACATGTTCCTCGAATATCCGGTTATCGACGCCAACAACGACGATATCTTCTGGGAGCACTCGACCATGAACGGCGGCGTGGCCATGTATCCTGGCGCAAAAGACGTTGCCGACGACTATCTGCTTATCGGCCCGTTCAAGATGGAGAGCGGCATTACCTACACGTTCCATATGATGGCCGGCGGCCACAGCATATCGGAAACCATCGCCGTGAAGGTGGGCACCGACCCCAACAAAGTTGAATCGTTCACTACCGAACTGGTGCCCCCGACCATACTCAACCCCAACACGGAGGGCACGAAGAGCTTCGACGTGGCGTTCGAACCCGAAACCTCGGGCGACTATTATTTCGGCATCCATGCCTGCACTCCCCGCATGTCGAAGTTCATCTACGTATATGAGGTGGCCGTGAAGGCTCTCGGCGGCAATTATCCCGCAGCTCCCGCAGAGTTTGATGTGGAGCCGCTGGCCCAGTCGGCCGTAGTAAGCTGCATCCTGCCTGACAAGAGCATCAACGGCGCCGCGCTCAGCGAGCTCAAGGAGGCCCGCATTTATCGCGACAATGCCCTGATAGCCACCATCACCGACGGCGTGGCTCCCGGCAAGGCAATCAGCTACGTCGACAACGACGAAGTGTCGAAAGGCTATCACAACTACTCCATAACTGCCGTAAACTCCGAGAGCGAAGGCAAGTATGCAACTTGTCAGGTATGGCGCGGCGCTGACTATCCCGGCCGTCCCACCAACCTGCGCATCTGGGAGGATCTGGAAACTCCCGGTCTGATGCACATCACCTTCAATCATCCCAAGCGCGGCTACTATGGCGGCTACGTCAATCCCGACGAAATCTCCTATATGATTCATTACCTGGTGCTGAGCTCAGGGGCGGGCGATGTTGAGCTCGGCCATGGCACGGAACACACCTTCCGGCTCCCGTTCAATGTCTCGGCTCAAGATGTATTTGCCGGTTCGGTCTATGGCCGCAACGCCGAAGGCTCCATAACCGGTAGCTCCGGCTGGATTACCAGCACGGCCTACTTCGGTCCGGCATATACCCTGCCTCTGCACGATTCATGGTCGGCAGGCGCCAGGAGCGGCGGTTCGTGGAGCGGACAGAACATCGACGATAACGCCGGCCTCAGCGAAAGCTACTGGGGCTCGGATTCCGGTAACTCGCAAGACCACGACGGCGGCCTGATGGCAATGACCACTACGGTCGACAACGGCGGCAAGCGCGTACTCTCGCCCCGTGTCACCCTCGAGGGCACCGAAACCCCCGCGCTGGTGTTCTACTATCTCTACACCGCCAAAACCAAGATGTTCAACCTCGAGATACTGGTCGACGACCAGCCCGCCAGCGTGCTTAAGCCGCTCGACCTCGATCCGGCCAACGCCGGCAAGTGGATTCGCGCTGAAGTGCCTCTGACCGATTACCTCTCGAGCAAATACGTTCAGTTCGGTTTCTCGGCCCGCGGTCTGGCCGGCGAATCGATTGCCTGCATTGACAACGTAACCATCTCCGACCTGAAGAGCAACAATCTGACCGCTATCTCCTTCAACGCTCCGGTGAAGGTCGATGTCAACGCTGAGGCCCGGTTCAGCCTGTGCGTGCGCAATAACGGCACTGAAGCCGCCAATGCCGGCGACTATACCGTCAAGTTCTACAAAAACGACGAAGTGTTTGCCGAAGTGCCGGGCCGTGCCCTGCCTATCGACAGCGAGACGTTCTTCTATGCCTCCGACCATCCCACGGTGGCCGACCCCGCTGAAATCACCTATTACGCCGAGGTGGACTATGCCGCCGACATGAATCCGGCCGACAACGCATCTACCCGCTCGAACGTGAGGGTGGTAATAGCCGACTATCCCGTTCCCGTCGGCCTCAAGGCCACTGCCGCCGACGACGCAATCACCCTGACATGGTCTGACCCCGACATGACTCAGATTCCGGGCGTGAGCACCACCGAAACCTTCGAGAACTACGAAACGTTCATAATCGACAATATCGGCGACTGGACGGTAATCGACGGCGACAAGTACAACACCGTAAGGCTTGCCACCTCGCTGGGCGTGCTCGACTATCCCAACATCGGCCAGCCGATGGCATGGCAGGTGTTTGACGCGGCCGAGGCCAACGTGTTCAGCGCGGCATGGGAGGCCCGGTCGGGCGTCAAGATGCTTGTCAGCTTCCAGGCCGTGACTTCCGAAACCCGCAATCTCCGTTGCGACGACTGGCTCATCTCGCCCGAGCTCAATGGCGCCGAGCAGGTAATCAGCTTCTATTCGCGTGCCGGCCTGTCGGGCTATTCTCCCGAACTGTTCGACTTCATGATTTCCGACAAGACCACCGACATTGCCGACTTCAAGCCGCTGGCCACCGGCGTCGAGGTGCCCTACACCTCCGAGTCCTGGACGGAATTCGTTTATCGCGTTCCCGCCGGCACCCGCTACTTCGCCATCGTGCACAAGTCGGCCGACAAGCTCGCCATGCTCGTTGACGACATCACCTACATCCCCGCCGGCAGCACCCCCGTGCAGCTCGATCTGGAGGGCTTCAACGTGTATCGCGACGGCAAGCGCATCACGGCCGAACCCGTGGGCGACAACAGCTATGCCGACCGCGACGTTGAAACCGGCACCGAGTATACCTACAGCGTCAGCGCCGTGTGGAACAAGGGTGAGTCGCCCCTGTCGGAATCCGTTACCATCAGCGCCATGTCGTCGATTGATAACGTCACCGCCTATCAGCTCACCGTGTCGGGCCATAAAGGCTTTATCCGCATCAGCGGCGGCATAGGCGAGCAGGCCGAGGTTTACAATATGGCCGGAGTGCGCGTGGCTTCTGTCAAGGCCGAAGGCACCGTTGATATTCCCGTGGCTGCCGCCGGAGTGTACGTTGTGCGCGCCGGAGGTGCATCGGCCAAGATAGTTGTGCGCTAACGTAATGACATATAGATTTATGCAATGACGTTGAAATTCATTAACGCTTATAAGAAAGCAGCGGCCGTGGTGGCCGCTGCTTTCGTGGCATTTCCGAGCGGCGCGATGCCGGCCTCGCCGAAGCCCGTCGTGATGAGCGACGGCCTCGGCGGATTCGTCGAAGTGAGGGTTCATGGCGACGAGCGCCTGCATGCCGTCACCAGCGTTGACTGCACCACTCTGATGCTCCGCGATGCATCGGGGGCATTGCGCCCCGGCGGCAGCTTCGATGCCGGGAGCTTCATGGCCGAGGCCGTGAGGCGTGCGCCGCAGAGGCGTGTGGTGGGCAACCCCTCAAGATTTCCCTGCCATGGCTCCCAGCGGGCCATAGCTATCCTGGTGGAGTTTCCCGAAACGCAGCAGCATCCCCAGGGCCGCCGATTCCGGTCGGAGGCTCCCCGCGACCTGTTTGACCGCCTGCTCAACGCCGACAACTACTCCGACGACGGTGCCACGGGCAGCGTGCGCCAATATTTTCTCGACAACTCCGGCGGAGCGTTCGACCTGACGTTCGACGTGTTCGGCCCCGTTACGCTCAGCCGCGACGTGAGGTTCTACTGCGAAAACGAGGTCAACTCATGGGAAATGGTCGAGGAGGCCTGCCGCGGGGTTGACGATGAGGTGAACTTTGCCGATTACGACCGCGACCTCGACGGAGTGATCGACAACGTCTACATCTTCTACGCCGGCCCGGGCGCCGCCACCGGCGGCGACCCGTCGGACTGCATATGGCAGCATGCCTCCGACGTGGAGCTGCTGTCGGGCCGTCAGTTCACGTTCGACGGCGTGCGCCTCAACCACTATGCCTGCTCAAACGAATATCGCGACGTGAAAGACCCCCTGACCGGCCGCGTGAGCCGCCAGACTGAGGGAATCGGCACCGTGTGCCATGAGTTCAGCCATGTGCTCGGCCTCCCTGATTTCTACGACGTGACCTACACCGGACAGACTTCGCCCGGGGCGTGGGAGGTGATGGATACCGGCTGCCACCTCAACGAATCGCGCACTCCGGCCGCCTACAGTGCCATTGACCGCATGCTGCTCGGCTGGCTCGAGCCCGAAACCATCGGCGACTCCCCGCGCACGCTCAGCCTCCCCGCCATAACTGCGTCGGGCAAGGCATACCGCATACCCACCACATCCGACCCCGACGAATTCTTCGTGCTTGAAAACCGCCAGCAGTCGGGCTGGGATGCAGCGCTGCCCGGCCATGGGCTGCTGCTGTGGCGCATCAACTATAAGTCCGACTTCTGGAATACAAACCAGGTCAACACGGGCAAGGGCGCCTCGCATGCCATAGTGGTGTGTGCCGACGGCCGCACGGGCGAGGGCACATATCCCGGCGACCCCTTTCCGGGGGCGGCCGGCGTAGCCTCCATCACCGACGACGGTTACCCCAACATGCTCTCCTCGCGCGGCGAGCGCACTAACGCTCCGCTCTCGGCCATAGTCGAGGCCGGAGGCTTGATAACGTTCGATGTGTGTCGTGCCGTCACCTCGCTCGAAAAGGTGAGCGGCCTGCGGGCCACCGACGTCACCCCGACGGCATTCACTGCCCGGTGGAATGCCATTCCGATGTCGCCCGGCTATGTGGTCAGCGTCACTGCCGCCGCCGACGGCAGCCCGGTGGGCATCTATCAGAATCTCAGTGTGGCCGCCACGTCGCTGCGTGTCAGCGGCCTCGACCCTGAAACCGACTATTCGTTCTCGGTTCATGGCGTGGCCGGCAGCGTTGTGGGCGAGGAGTCCGACCCCTGCACGGTGTCAACCCCGGCAATGTCGTTTGCCTTCACGGCTCCGACGGCCCTGGCTCCTGAGCAGGTGGGCCCCGGCTCGTTCACTGCCGCCTGGATGCCTCTGGAGGGCGCCGTTGACTATGCCCTCACTGTGCTCACCATGCGCCGCGGCGCCGACCGCATGGCCGCCGCCGACTTCACCGGCGGCATCGAATCCCTGCCGGCCGGATGGACCACCAACTGCATATCCACTCTATCCATCAAGGGCTATTACGGCAAGTCGGCCCCGGCCCTGTCGATGGGCTCCGACTATGCGCGCATCCAGTCGCCGCTGCTCGACCATGAACTGCTGTCGGTTGAATTCTGGTATCGCGAGCGCACCCCCTCGGGGCGGAGCAGCATCGCCGTAGAGGTGCTTGCCGACCGGCGCTGGACGGAGATTGAGCGCGTTGAGCTCACTGAAGCGATGACGGCCGGTGAAACCCTCGTGATTCCCTCGGAGCTGATTCCCGATGGCGCGATGGCCGTCAGGCTGATATATCATCGGGTCGACAGCGGCACTCTTGCCGTCGACGACGTGAAGATAACCTACCGCGGCGAAGATGAAGCCACCGCAGTTGACGGATGGGACGACTTCCGCACCGGCTCAGCCGCCACTTCGGCCACTGTCGGGCCCCTGACCCCCGCCACCGAATACTTCTACCTTGTGCGCGGCATCGATGCCGACGGCGTGATGTCGGAGCCCTCGGGCATGGTGAGTGTGACCACGGCCGATGACGATTCGGCCATAGAAGCCGTTGACGCGGCCGCCGATGGCGGCGCGCCCCGGATGTTTGACCTCAACGGCCGCCCCGTCGCCCCCGGCTCAGCCGCTCCTGGCATCTATATCCTCAAAAATGGCAAAGAAACAAAAAAACTGATATACAGATGAAAAAACTAACCATCATTACCCTCCTTGCAGGTTGCTCCGTGGGGTTCTCGGCTGCAGTGTCGGCCCAGGATCCCCTGGCCCGCAGCCACAGCGTGATTCATGGCGGCGAGCCTCTGTCGGGCCCGGGAGCCCTGACCGCCGCTCCGGCCAAAGGCGATGCCTCTGCCGCTCAGCTCCGTCTGGGCGAGCGCAATCCACTTGTGCCCCCGTTTATCGAGACGTTCGATGATTATCCGACTGAAAGCGAATTCGAGCAGTTTGCCCGCTACTTTCAGGTAATCAATGCCGACGGCGACACCAACACCAGCGGCACCGACCGCTCCTGGGGCTTATATAACTTCAACGGCGAGTCGCATGGCCGCAAGTTCAGCAAATGCGCCTACCTGGTTTATCCGATTAACGTAATCGAGAGCGACGACTGGCTCATTGCGCGCGCCATCAATCTCGAAGCCGGCCGCTATTACCACATTTCGCTCGACGCATCGCTCTATTCCGAAAACGGCGTCCATGCCGTGGAGATAAAGATGGGCGAGTATAACGACGCCGAGGGCATGACGTTTACCATAGTGCCCCGCACCGAAATATCGTCAATCCGCCCCAGGCAGCTCGAAGGCTGGTTCGTGCCTGAATTCGACGGCCGCTACTATCTGGGCATACACGGAGTGTCGGAGCGCATGCGCTCGCAGGGCGAATATCTCTTCGTCGACAATATCGCCATGGATGCCCCCCGCAGCGGCCGCGAGCCGGCGCAGGTAACCGACGTTGACTTTCTGCTCGACCCCGACGGCACCCCCTCGGCCACCGTATCGTTCAAGGCTCCGGCCGTGGGCGTTGACGGCCGTCCGATAAGCGGCGACGTGACTATAGTGGTGAAGCGCGGCAACTCGGTCATCAAGACCTTCACCGCCACTCCGGGCCAGGCCATCGAGTTCGTCGACGTAACCGACGCGGCCGACTACTACGACTACACCTTCACCGCATCCAACGCGGCCGGTTCGGGCTGCGACCTGCGCCTGACTCAGTTCATCGGCATGGGCATGCCCAATCCCCCTATGGTCAAGTCGATTTCCGAGCCTTCTACGGGCAGCGTGCATCTTACCTGGGAGGCTCCGGCCACCGACGTCAACGGCACCGCAATCAACCCCGACAAGCTGCGCTATAACGTCTACGAAGTAACCCCCACCGACTATGATATCTGCCGCCGCGATTACGCAGGCACCGAACTCACCGTAAACAAGAACCTCCAGCCCGACGAGCAGGCGGTGGTCACCATGGCCGTCACGGCCCTGATTAACGGCGAGGAGTCAATCTACTCCCACAGCGACCTCATCTTCGTGGGCAATCCCTATGAGTTGCCCTACGAAAACCATTTCTGCTACTCGGGCAAGGAAGCCGTTATCAGCGCCTACGGCGATGAGGGTGTGCTCTGGCGCATACTCGACGACTTCTCCGACCCCCAGTCGCAAGACGGCGACAGCAGCTACATCTGCATGGTGGGCTCGCAGGTCGACCAGTACGGCGAGCTCTCTACCGGCAAACTCGACTTCACCGACGTGGCCAACCCCTATGTGAGCTTCTACACCTATATCTACGACGACGATGAGAACGAACTGTCGATATCGTTCGTAGATTGCGCCACCGGCGAACGCACCCCCATTGCCGACTATGTGCTCACCAACCTGACGAGCATTGGCTGGACGCGCATAATCTGCCCCATGACGGCTGCCGCCGGCAAGGTGGGCCGGGTGGTTATCGGAGCGCGCATTCAGAGCCATGGCTACGTGCCCTTCGACAATATGGTCATTGACCGTCTCAGCCCGGTTGACCTGAGCGTGCCCTATGTTGACTTTATCCGCTACGCCACGGCCAATGAAGACTACTACGTCAACGCCCTCATCTCCAACATCGGCGCCGATGCGGTAGAGAACTACACCGTGCGCCTGGTGTGTGACGGCACCGTGATCGACACTGCCGCCGGCACTCTGCTCGAGCCGTTTGAATCGACTTTCGTTGAGCTTTCCGGCCGCTTCACGGCGGTTAGCCCCGAAATGCCCACGTTTACGGTCGAAGTGCTGACCGAAGGCGATGCCGACCTTTCAAACAACACCTCCCAGCCCTTCAACATCACGTTCCTCGCGCCCT
Source organism: uncultured Bacteroides sp. (assembly GCA_964444045.1). GTDB lineage: Bacteria > Bacteroidota > Bacteroidia > Bacteroidales > Muribaculaceae > UBA3263. Next base: position 4,297 of record CAYUFQ010000028.1, on the reverse strand, counting down.
GCCACCCCGTGGTTTCCGACCTGCAGGGAGTTGAAACCGGCGCCGGAGTCACCCTGAGCTGGAGTGCCCCCGACCTGTCGTCGGCCGCTCCCGAGGAGTCGGTCGAGGACTTTGAGAGCTATGCTCCCTTCACCACCGAGCTCAACGGCTTCACGATGCTCGATGCCGACGGCGGCAACATTGCCGGATTCTCCAGCATAGAGCTGCCCGTGAAGGGCACCCCCCAGGCCTACTGGACCATGACCTGCGAACCGCCCTACGACTTCCTTTACACCTCGGGCATGAGCAGCCTCTTCACCATGGCCACGGTCAACTCGGGCCGCCGCCCCATTCCCAACGACGACTGGCTCATCTCGCCCGAGCTCTATGGCGGACGCCAGACCATCGGCTTCAAGGCATGCGCCCAAAGCGTTGCCTACGGCTACGAAACCTTCGAGGTGTATGCCTCGCCGGCAACTACCGCCATAGGCGACTTTGAGAAGGTGATGGTCGAAACCGCCGTTGGCGAAGACTGGGAGCAATATTACGTGACTCTCCCCGCCGGCACCCGATATTTTGCCATCCGCTGCACCTCAAACGACTGCCTGCTCTTCACCCTCGACGATATAACCTACATTGCCAAGGGAGAACCGCGTCAGCTCGCCTTGAAGGGCTACAACGTGTATCGCAACGGCCGGCAGCTCAATTCCGCTCCCGTCACCTCCACCACTTTCGCAACCACCCGCGAGCTTGAGTGCGACCGTTATTTCGTCACCGCCGTCTACGACCAGGGCGAATCTACGGCCTCAAACATCGTGCAGCTCGGCGAATCGGGTATCGACGCCGTAATCACCGATGGCGCCGACGCTCCGGCTGAGTACTACGACCTGCGCGGTGTGCGCGTAAGCCCCTCGGCCCTCACCCCCGGCCTCTACATAGTGCGCCGCGGCTCATCGGCCGTCAAGACCCTCGTGCGCTGATTGTTGGCGTAGCGTTCGCAAACGCATGTAATCTGCAGGGATTCTCCTTTGTGTAATAGGGGAATCTTTGCAGATTCCTTTTTTTGCGCCAAATCCGGCGGTAGCGCTGCACGCGCAACCGCCGGCTAATAGCAAATAACCCTTCGGGTAAAGTGTGGACGCATATGCAACCCTTCGGGTGATGTCGTGACGCATATGCAACCCGGAGGGTTGTTCTGTCTATTAGCCCGGGGTTGCGCGTAGCGCTACCCCGGGGAATCGCGTAGCAGACAGGAATCTGAAAGATTCTCCTTAAGGTAAAAAATGCGAGATGCTGCTCCAAATGCGGGGCAGCATCTCGTCGTAAAAGTTTCTTCAGGAAGAAAAATTACTTCTTTTCGGCTTCTTTGAGCTTGTTGTAGGCTTCTTCTGCCTGCTTCTCAAAGTCAGCGTTGTCCTTGTTGGCTTCAAGGATTTTGACGAGTTCAGCACCGAGTTCACTTGCCTTTGTCATATCGCCTTCTGCGACGGCCTTTTCGGCATCGATGGCGAGCTCGGCAGCCTTTTCGGCATCGGTTTTTTCAACGGGCTTTTCAGCGTCAGAATTGCATGAGGTGAAAACGGCGCAGCTTGCAATGGCAAGCATCAGGAAAAATTTCTTCATAATCGGTTATGTGAGTTAGATTTGTTTATGATTGCTATTCTAAAACAAGATGCTGCTCCAAATGCGGGGCAGCATCTCGCTATTAGGTCGTCAGGTCGAAATTACTTCTTGTCAGCTTCTTTGAGCTTGTTGTAGGCTTCTTCTACCTGCTTCTCGAAGTCTTCGTTGTCCTTGTTGGCTTCAGCAATTTTGTCAGCTTCGGCTTTAAGTTTAAGAACTTCTTCCATGTTGCCTTCTGCGGCAGCCTTTTGAGCGTCGATGAGGAGCTGGGCAGCCTTTTCAGCGTCAGATTTGCAAGAGGTGAAAACAGCGCAGCCTGCAACAACGGCGAGCATCAGGAAAAACTTTTTCATAGTCGTGATTGTGATTTAATTGTTGTTAAGTTTGAAATTTTTTTAAAACGAGATGCCACCCCGCATTGGAGCAGCATCACATCGTAAAAAATGTTAGAGCTTATTTTGCGAGCTTAGCGCATGCTTCAAGATATTCTTTCTGGAAGTCAGCGTTGTCCTTGTTGGCTTCAACGATCTGTTCAGCTTCTTTAGCGAGTTTTTCAGCCTCTTCAGTGTTGCCTTCTGCATATGCTTTTACAGAGTCAGCGGTGAGCTGAGCAGCCTTTTCAGCGTCAGATTTGCAAGAAGTGAAAACAGCGCAGCCTGCAACAACGGCAAGCATCAGGAAAAACTTTTTCATGATTGGTTTTGTGGTTTAATTGTTAATAAATTATAAATGGATTAAGAATTTTTAAAATTTCAGATGTGCAAAGGTATGAAATTTTTTGAAAACGCACAAACTTTAGTATCGAAATTTTTGCATTGACCTCAATTTTTAACAATTTTGCAAAATAAAGGTAAAAAAACAGGTCAGTGGGCGTCAAGCCAGTTGGTTGCGGTGCCGGCGCTGACGGTGAGGGCCACGCGGCCGGAGTAGGCCGATTCCATTTCGTTGACCACGATTGACTGAAGTTCAGGCAACTCGTCGGGGATGACGTTAAACACCAGTTCGTCGTGCACCTGGATAATCATGGTGGAGCGGAGCCCTTTGGCCGCCATTCGTCGGGCAATGTTGACCATGGCGCGCTTGATAATGTCGGCCGCCGAGCCTTGCAGGGGGGCGTTGATGGCATTGCGTTCGGCATATCCGCGCACCACTGCATTGCGCGAGTTGATGTCGGGGAGCATGCGCCGGCGCCCCATCACGGTGGTGACGTAGCCCGACTCGCGTGCGCCGAGCACTGTCTGCTCCATGTAGTCCTTGATTTTGGGATAGGTGCGGAAGTAGTTTTCAATCAGCTGCTTGGCCTCGGGGCGAGGAATCTTGAGGCGTTCGGAGAGGCCGAATGCCGAAATGCCGTAGATTATACCGAAGTTGGCCGTCTTGGCCCGGCGGCGCTGGTCGTCGGTAACGCTTGCGGGCTCCTCGTGGAAGATTTTGGCCGCCGTGGCGCGGTGGATGTCTTCGTCTTCGGCAAATGCCTCGATCATGGCGGGGTCGCCTGAAATGTCGGCCATCAGGCGCAGCTCAATCTGCGAATAGTCGGCCGAGAGGAGCAGACACCCCGGGTCGGCAATGAATGCGCTGCGGATTTCGCGTCCTTCGGGGGTGCGCACGGGTATGTTCTGCAGGTTGGGGTTGGATGAGCTCAGGCGTCCGGTGGCGGTGCCCGTCTGATTGTAGGTGGTGTGGATTTTTCCGGTGGCGGGGTTGATGAGGGCGGGCAGGGCGTTGATGTAGGTGGCCAGCAGCTTACGCAGGCCGCGGATGTTGAGAATCAGCTCTACTACCGGATGCGAGTGGCGATATTTCTCAAGGGTCTCCTCGGTGGTTGAATAGCCGCCGGTTTTGGTGCGCTTCACTTTGGTGTCGAGCTTGAGGTCGCCGAAGAGCACCTGACCCACCTGGCCCGGCGAGCCTATGTTGAACTGATAGCCCACGAGCGAATAGACCTGTTGCTCCATTTCGGCCAGCCGGTTGCTGAGGCGCCGGCCGAGCTCATCGAGTATGCCGCGGTCTATGCGCACGCCGTTCCATTCCATCTGTGCGAGCACGGGGGCGAGCTCCTGCTCAAGGTCTTCGAGCTCGGGCGATATGTCGGCCCGGCGCAGCTCGGCCTGTAGCGGCTGGAGCAGGCGCAGGGTCAGGTCGGCCGCCTCGCAGAAGAGCAGGGGGGCCGAGTCGGCCGCGGCTTCGGAGTGTTTGCGCGCCATGGCCGGATTGTCGGAGTCGATCGTGCGGTAAGAGAGCAGCTCGGCGGCCATGTCGGATATGAGATGGCGCTTTTCGGGCTGCAGCAGGTAGTGGGCCAGCGAGATGTCGTAGTGGGCGGCCTGCCAGTCGATTCCGCAGCGGCGCAGCAGCAGGGTGTCGCGCTTGAAGTCGGCGGTTACGGCCGTCAGCTCCTTGCGCCCCAGCACCGGCGCGAGTTCGCCGAGGCGTTCGGCCGGCAGGTAAATGGCGCGGTTGGGCGCCACGGCCAGCGCCGCCCCCATCACCGTTGCCGTCATTGCCTCGGGCCCGATTGCATATACGGCGATGCCGATTTTCGGTGCCGACAGGGCTTCGGCCAGCACTCCGTCGGCCGTGGCCGAGTAGGGGGGAGCGGGGGGCGCGGCCTCCTCCGGAAGGTCGAAGAGGGAGAGTGGAGAGTGGGGGGTGGAGAGTGAAGAGTGGAGGGTGGAGAGTGGAGGGTGGAGAG
>CAYUFQ010000027.1:0-14392 GCA_964444045.1 uncultured Bacteroides sp. | reverse complement strand
CTTCTTCACCGGCAAGCAGAAGCTGGTCGACACCGCCGGCCGCGTGGACAAGTTCATGAGCCGTTATGGCAACCGCACCAAGAAGAATTGATTTCGCTATTTCATAACTTATTGTCGACGGGAAGCAGACTTCAGGGTCTTCTTCTCGTCTCTTTTTTCCGATGTTCCGGTTCAAGCAGTTTGCCGTCAGCCATGATGCTTCGGCAATGAAGGTGGGCACCGACGGGGTGACGCTTGGCGCGTGGGCTCCCTGTGGGGGGAGGGTGCTCGACGTGGGGTGTGGCTGCGGCCTCATCGGCCTGATGGCTGCCCAGAGGGGAGCGGCGGAAGTGGTGATGATCGATATCGACCCCGCCTCTGCGGCCGAGGCCGCCGCCAATGCCGCCGCATCGCCCTGGGCCGGCCGCGTCAGGGTGGAGTGCGTCGACTTTCTCGAATTTGAGGCCGATGCCGCGTTTGATTGCATCATATCCAACCCTCCGTTTTTCGCCACCGGTCTGTTGGCCCCCGACGGGCGCAGGGCGGCTGCCCGCCATGAGGCCGGACTGACCCCCGGGACATTCATGCGCAAGGCCGCCGGGCTGGCCACATGCGTTTCGGTGATATTGCCGCCCGACAGGGTTGACGACTGGACCTTTGCCGCCGGACTTGCCGGCTTGAGGCCCGAGCGGGTGTGCCGGCTCCTGACCAAGCCGCAGGCTGCGCCGCGCCGCGTCATGATAGCGTTTTCCCCGCTTGCCGCCGGCGCCCCGGCTGAGTCCACCCTGCTCATAGGCTCGGCGGATTATCTCACGCTCACTTCTCCGTTCTATTTATGAAACTATCGTTGACCTTTTCCATGCGCCTGGCGCTGCTCGGGCTCCTGCTGCTGTTAGGGCTTATAATTTCGGGCGCATTGTCGATGCTGCTCGGCAAAATTAGCGGTAACGCTCTGGCCGTTGCCCGCATCTCGGTGGTGGCGCAAGATTTGCTGGCCTTCGTGCTGCCGGCGGTTATCCTGGCGCTGCTTGTCACCCGTTTGCCGGCCGAATTCCTCATGATTAAGTCGGCGCCGAAGGGTGGGGTGATGCTCTGCTCGCTGCTCGCTCTCGTCGTGGCAATCCCGGCAATAGAGCTGCTCACCGGTATGTGCGCCATGCTGCCGTGGCCTGAGGCGGTGGTGAAGGCCGAGGCCGAGGCTGCGGCGAAGACGTTGCAGCTGCTTGGCCCTCACAACGCGGTGAATCTGCTGGTGAGCGTGCTGATTGTGGGGGTGCTGGCCGGAGTGTCGGAAGAGCTGTTTTTCCGCGGAGCGCTGCAGCGGCTGCTTCAGAGTCGCCCCATGTCGGTTCATCTTGCCATATGGATTGCAGCGGCCTTCTTTTCGCTCATGCACGCCCAGCCCGTGGGGTTTATTCCCCGCATGCTGCTCGGCGCGTTTTTCGGCTATGCCGCCGTGTGGAGCGGCTCGCTGTGGACGGCCGTGATTCTTCATGCCGTCAATAACACCCTGGCCATAATCATAATGTGGACGGGAGTCAACATGCTGTCAACTCCCGCCCTTGGTGTCGTTTCAGCAGCCGCGGCTGCATATGGTATCAGAGTAGCTTATTCCAGATCGAGGTCAAGCGGAATGTAGTGCTGATAGGGATGGTCGCAGGCCGGACAGGTTTTGGGCGGCTCTGTGCCGTAATATGTATAGCCGCAAACCAGACATTGCCATTCGATGGGTTCGGCGCGTTTCCATAGCGTGTCGGTCTTGATTTGTTCAATCAGCGTGCGGAAGCGTTTTTCATGACGTGCCTCCACCTCGGCGATGGCGCGGAAATGGGCTGCGATGTCGGGAAACCCTTCTTCGTCGGCATCCTTGGCGGCGTTGATATAAGCCTGTACGCCTTCGGCCTGTTCTTCATCGGCCGCGGTGGCAAGATTGTCGACGGTGCTGCCTATCACTCCGGCATCAACCGTCATGTCAACGTCTACCTGGCCCCCTTCAAGATATTTGAAGAACACTTTGGCATGGCGCAGCTCGTTGGCAGCGGTGTCGGTAAACACCTTTTCAACCGGGAAGTATCCCTCTTTGTTGGCCTGGGATGCATAGAAGGTGTATCTGCTGTAGGCCGATGATTCAGCCAGATATGATGCTACGAGGTTCTTTTCTGTCTTGGTGCCTTTGATAGATTTTGTCTGTGACATAGTATTGCTTGAAAATTAAGTTATAAGGTTGTTTTGTTTCGTTTGACTATAAAACAACCTCTACGCGCCTAAAGTTCATAGCACCGTCACTATTTCCGTCGCTTCTTTGCGGGATGATTTGTTGCCGGGATATTCGCGTATATGCCCTATGGGCAGAATGGCGGCCGCATGGACGAGTGGCGGCAGGTCAAACAGCTGCCGCAGCAACTGCGCGTCAAAGTTGCACACCCAGCAGCTGCCCAGGCCTAAGTCGGCGGCCGCCAGGCATATGTGTTCGGCGGCAATCGCCGCATCGATGTCGGCATGGCTCTTATGGTCGGAGCCGCGTACCCATGCTGCCGACTCGTCGACGCATACCACTACGTATAGCGGCGCCTCCTTAAACCACTCCCGCTGATAGCACTCCTGCACCTTCTTGCGCTGCTCCTCGCTCCTGACGATGAGAAAATGCCATGGCTGGCGGTTCACTGCCGACGGCGCCGTGCGCGCTGCCTCGATAAGATAGCTGATTTCTTCATCGCTCACTGCATCAGCCTTGTAGCTACGTGCCGAAAATCGTTTCCGGGCCAGTTCCAGAAAATTCATGGTCAATCGTTCGTTGTTATTTTGTATGTATCCGCGTGCAAAGTTAGTCAAAAAAGGGGTTCCGTGCATCATCAGTTGCTCAATTAGAAATATATTTGTATCTTTGTCGCGTAAAAGTTAAATCAGATTATGGATAGTATGTTGCATTTGCCAATAGCCGCTTGTCGCGTCGGATTTGCGTCCGCCGGTGCATGCCGTCGCCTGACTGAAACTATCCATATTACCCCCCCCGATTTGTAAGTAGCTGTTATAGCGTGTTTTATCGTGCGGAGGCGCCTGCCTTGGGTCGCTTCCGTGCTGCTTTGTGCCTTGGCCAAAAGCCAGGGCCTTCTGCTCATGCACATAAGTAAATAAGGAATAATAAAATTTCAGTTAATAATTATAATTTTTACCCTCTTTGATGAAAAAGTTTTGTTCTATTGTTCTTGCCGCTCTGATGAGTTCGGGTGTGGCTACGGCCGTGACCCGTTCAGGTTCGTGCGGCGACAATGCTGTCTGGACGCTTGACGGCAACACTCTGCGTATTTCGGGCACGGGAGCCACCACCGACCACGGCTCGCCCAACAGCATTTATGCAACGTATCCCGATTGGTATGACTGTAAAGACGACATCCATGCCGTAGTCGTGGAAAGCGGCATAACTTCGTTGGGTAGTTTCTCGTTCTATGAATACAAAAATCTTGAATCGGTGACGTTGCCCGAAGGATTAACCCGAATCGGTAACGGCGCGTTCTATAAGTGCGTGTCGCTCAGCGACGTTAAATTCCCGTCATCTCTCGAAACTATTGGCGATAAGCTGCTGAACTATAATAATAACGGTTACGTGTTCTGCGGTTGCCAATCGCTCCGGTCAATAACGTTGCCCGAGAATCTAAAGGTTATTTCCGGAGGCTCGTTTAATGACTGCAAAAATCTTACGCAGGTCAACTGGAATGCCGTGGGGTGTGATGCCGATGTGATGGATCCGGTGGCGCGCTATGTAGGCATCTTTGCCGGCAGTTCGGTGGCCGGCGTCGCGTTTGGTAAAGAGGTGAAGTCGATTCCGGCCAAGGCTTTCTTCAACGTAAAAGGGCTCAGCCGCGTATCCACTCAGGGCGGCGTATGCTTCGTTGGCTATGCGGCTTTCGGGGGCACTGACTGGCAGAATGAAGTGGCCGAGCCCGGTAAGGTGCTTTACATCGACTCTGCAGCCTATTTCTTTGATTTGCACAACGAAGATGCTGTGGACGTGAGCCCCTATGCCGTTGAAATCAAACCCGGCACAAAGTGTATCACCGACCATTTGTTTGAAAACTCCAAATATCTTGCAAGGGTAACCATTCCCGAATCGGTTGAGAAAATCGGCATTCAGGCTTTCAGTAATTGCAAGGCGCTGAAGACGGTTGACTGGAACGCCGTGGCCATCGCGGCAGATGATGCCGATTATAAGGCCGCGGGCATCTTTTCCAGTTCGCGTCAGGTTAATCTCATGCAGGTTAACTTTGGCAGCAATGTCGCCGCATTACCTGACAAGCTGCTTTATCACTGCGAGTTGCTCCCGGACGTGAAGCTGCCCGAATCGCTCCGTTCGATAGGTGCTGAGGCATTTGCCGGGTGTAACTCGCTCACGTCGCTGACCATACCCGATGGCGTAGAGCGTCTGGGGCGCCTTGCCATATCAGATTGCAATAATCTCGAAAAGCTCACTATTGGCGAGGGCCTAAAGGAATTTGACTATTACTACTTCCTTGCGGGGTGCCCTAAACTTGGCACTCTGGAGTGGAATGCGGTTCACACCGTTGAGAAGACTCATGATATGAATCATGCCTCCGATGTATGTTCCGGTCCGATTGAACACTTCATCGTTGGCGACAAGGTGGAATATGTTCCCGGCCAGCTGTTCTGGAACAGCAAGACCCTCACCGACGTGGCGTTTGGCAAGTCAATTAAGGTAATTGGCGAAGCTGCTTTCCGGGCATGCCCGTTGCTCTCTTCGGTAAAGTTGCCGGCGTCGCTTGAAAAGATTGGCGCCTATGCTTTTTGCGACAATTCATTCGAGAGTGTCATAATTCCCGCAAATGTTACCGAACTGGGCGTTTGGGCCTTCGGCTCATCCCGCAAGCTGACAACGGTTATCTGTTGCCCGCTGCCGGCTCCTTCGAACACGAGTTCGTTTGTCAGCCACTCCGACAATGTCAGGTTCTATGTGACCGATGCTACTTCTTACTCCTCAGATGGCTGGTCGCAGTATAAGCCTTGGGTCGAATCCATGCTTGCTGCGAGCGTCAGCGAACTGACCGATGAGAATAGCACTCCGTCATTCTCGGTGAATATACCGGAATATGACATGACGTCTATGGATGCCTTTACTGCCGATAAGACTCCGGGCGAACACTATGCCGACCTCAATGCCTCGTTTGCGGGGCCACAAGGCGACTTCGACGCCATAATCCGCTATCACTATACCTATGCCGGCGATTCTTCAATCGGGTCAGTTTCCGCAGAATCCGCGCAAAGTGTGATTGTTTACGATATGCGTGGCGTCAAGGTATATGAGGGCGCATCGGACGAAATGAAATCCGGTCTCCCGTCAGGCTTATATATTGTCCGCACTCCTGCCGGCACCTCCAAAATAAGAATCAATTAAGTATCCGCAGGGGGGGCTGTTTGCCCCACCCGGACTCGGTAATTCGGAAATCCCTGGCGGCACGGCGCCAGGGATTTCCGTCGTTAAGTTCCGGCGGATACTGAACTTTTTCGTATATTTGCGCCTTGATTTATATAGCAAATAATTAAAAAAATATATACATGCCATGACAGAGATTGAAGCATTGAAGAGCCGCCATTCTATACGTAAGTATAAGGATATGCCGCTTGCGGCAGACCACGTTGCGGCCCTGCGCGAGGAGATTGACGAAATCAACAGGGTAGGGCAGCTGCACATGCAGCTGGTGCTGAACGAACGGAAAGCGTTCAAGGGATTTCTTTCTTACGGAACCTTCAGCAACGTGTCTGATTACGTGATGGTAGTGGGCCGGAAGTCAGACAGCCTCGAATATCGTGCCGGCTATTATGGCGAGCGCCTTGTGCTTTTTGCGCAGAGGTTGGGGCTGAACACTTGTATCGTCGGGCTCACGTACAAGAAGGTTAGGGGCACTATAAGCGTCGCTGCCGATGAGAGGGTGGTGATGTGCATAGCGATTGGCTATGGCGACGACGAGGGGCGTAAGCACAAAATCAAGTCGCCGGCTCAGGTGAGCAATATCGGCGACGATACGCCGGAATGGTTCGCCCGGGGAGTAGAGGCTGCCTTGCTGGCACCTACTGCCGTGAACCAGCAGAAGTTCTATTTCGAGTATTTAGCTCCCGGGGTGGCCGGCGATAAGCCGGGTGTGAGGCCTGTAAGGGGTACGTCGCTGGTGGGCTACACGCGGATAGACCTTGGCATCGCCATGTACAACTTTGAGATTGGCGCCGGCAAGGAGCATTTCCGCTGGGTCGACTCGCCGCTATAAGGTAAAAAAAATCAGAGGTGAGCGCCTGAAATCAATCGGGTGCTCACCTGCTTAAGCGTTGTTGTGCTGTCGGATTATGCTTCAGCTACGGGGGTGACGTTGATGAAGCGGCGACCGCCACGGCCTTCGGTGAAAATCACTGTGCCGTCGATGAGGGCATAGAGGGTGTGGTCCTTGCCCATGCCTACGTTCAGACCGGGATGGTGAACGGTGCCACGCTGGCGCTTGATGATGTTGCCGGCTTTGGCAAACTGGCCACCGAAAATCTTAACACCCAGACGTTTGCTTTCTGATTCGCGGCCGTTCTTTGAACTGCCGACACCTTTTTTATGTGCCATTTTCTGTCAGATTGGTTTAGGGGGTTAAACAATTAAGCGACAATATCCTTGATGACTACCTGCGAGAAGCACTGACGGTGGCCGTTTTTGCGGCGATAGCCTTTGCGGCGCTTCTTCTTGAAGACGATGACTTTGTCGCCCTTGACGAGCTGCTGCTTAACTTCGCACACCACTTTGGCACCCTCTACGGTGGGAGCGCCTACGGTTACTGTGCCGTCAGCGTCAACCAGCAATACGCGGTCAAACTCTACGGTGTTGCCCTCCTTGGCTTCGTCGCCAAGATAGTGCACATAAAGGAACTTGTCCTTCTCGGCCTTGAACTGTTGGCCTTGAATCTCTACAATTACGTACATTTACGTTTTTTTGTTAGATGGTTATATCCGTGAGGCGGATGCGCACCAGCGGCGCATCTCTTCGCCGAGCCCCGACGGCGTTAAAGCGACCGCAAAGTTACGAACTTTCAGCCAATCTCGCAACTTTTTTCGCCTCAACTTCATCGCTTTTTTTCAAATTTCGGTAATTTTGTGATGCCGGTGAGGTTTTATCGCGATTTTTTGCGTAACTTTGCACTTGAATATGATAATATCGTTCGGAATAAAGGATGCTCTTGACATAGTGCTGGTTGCGGCGCTTTTGTTTTGGATTTACAGGCTGATGACGCAGTCGGGCACCAAGAATATCTTCATCGGTGTGCTGGCGTTTATCGGCGTGTGGCTGCTCACTTCTGAAATTCTCGGCATGCGGCTCACCGGCTCGATTCTCGATAAGTTCATGAGCATCGGCCTGTTGGTGCTCGTAATCATTTTTCAGGAGCAGATCAGGCGCTTTCTTGAAGAGGTCGGTTCCAACCGGCGATGGAAAGGGCTGCGCGCGTTTTTCCGCCGGCGCCTTGAGGGGAAGAACGCGCAGGCCGAGGAGATGGAGCGCGCCCACCGGTGGGTGTTGCCCATAGTCTATGCGTGCATGAACATGGCGCGGTCGCGCACGGGAGCGCTCATCGTCATAGAGCAGAGCATGTCGTTGCAGAGCTATGAAAAAACCGGCGACGTTATCGACGCGAAAATTAATTCACGCCTTATTGAAAATATTTTCTTCAAAAACTCGCCGCTCCACGACGGTGCCATGATTATTGCCCGCAACCGCATCGTGTCGGCCGGATGCATCCTGCCGGTGAGCCACGACGTGTCGATTCCGCGCTCGCTGGGATTGCGCCACCGCTCGGCCCTGGGCATCGCGCAGGCCACTGATGCCGTGGCGGTGGTGGTGAGCGAGGAAACCGGAGGCATCTCTATTGCCTATAAGGGCGAGCTCTTCACCCATGTGAGCAACACCGAGCTCGAGCAGCGGCTCACTCACCTGTCGATGCAGTGAGAGCCGGATTTTTGATTTTTTTCGCTAAGTTTAGAGTGGTGTAACCGATGGATTTCCTTAACGACCTGAACGACGCGCAGCGCGCTGCAGTGGCCTATCTCGGAGGGCCGGAGCTGGTTATTGCCGGCGCCGGTTCGGGCAAGACGCGAGTGCTCACGTATAAGATTCTTCATCTGCTCAACGAGGGCATGGAGCCATGGCGCATCATGGCGCTTACGTTCACCAACAAGGCCGCCAACGAAATGCGCGGCCGCATCGAGGCAATGGTAGGGCAAAAAACCGCCTCACGCCTGTGGATGGGCACGTTTCATTCGATATTCCGCCGCATTCTGTGCAGCCACGTTGACCGCATCGGGTTCAAGCCCGGGTTCACGATATACGATTCGGCCGACTCCAAGGCTCTGGTCAAGACCATCATAAAGGATATGGACCTCGACGACAAGATATACAAGCCGTCGGTTGTGCTCGGCGCCATATCCGGCGCGAAAAATGCCTTGGTGAGCCCGGCGCAATATAAGGCGAGCCGCGAGATTCTCGATGCCGACAAGCGCGCCCGGCGCCCGATGCTCTATGCAGTCTACGAAACCTACTGCCGCCGTTGCTTCGTGGCCAACGCCATGGATTTCGACGATCTGCTCTATTTCACCAACGTGCTGTTTCGCGACAATCCCGACGTGTTGCACCACTATCAGGAATTTTTTCAATACGTGCTGGTCGACGAGTATCAGGATACCAACTTCGCCCAGCATCTCATCGTCACCATGCTCACCCGCCCTACGGGCAACCTATGCGTGGTGGGCGATGATGCCCAGAGCATCTACAGCTTCCGCGGAGCCAACATCGACAATATCCTCAACCTCAAGCGCACCTATCCCACGCTGCGGGTGTTCAAGCTCGAGCAAAACTATCGCTCCACGCAAACAATCACCGAGGCAGCCAATTCGCTGATTGCCAAAAACACCGAGCAGATTCAAAAAAAGGTGTTCTCCAATAACGAAAAGGGTCCGCTGATTGAGCTGGTGCGATCGTATAGCGACTATGAAGAGGGCTATCTCGTGGCCAACCGCATCGCAACCCGCCGCGCCGAGCAACACGACTCGTTTGAGGACTATGCCATCCTTTACCGCACCAATGCCCAGAGCCGCGTGCTCGAAGAGTCGCTGCGCAAGCGCAACATACCGTATCGGATTTATGGCGGCCTGTCGTTCTATCAGCGCCAGGAGGTGAAAGATGCCATGGCTTACTTCAGGCTCAGCCTCAACGTTGACGACGACGAAGCCCTGCGCCGCGTGATCAACACCCCTGCGCGAGGCATCGGCCAGACAACCATGCAGCGCCTCACCCGCGCCGCACTCGATGCCGGAGTGAGCCTCTGGACCGTGCTGACCTCCCTCGACTCATACCCCACCGGCATAGCCGCCGCGGCCGCCAGAAAGCTAACCGACTTCAGCAAACTCATCGAGTCATTCGTGGAGATGAATCTGCAGGGCCGGTCGGCCTTTGAAGTGGCCGAAAACATAATAGGCCGCAGCGGGCTCATGGCGCAATATCTCACCGACCATGCCCCCGAAACAGTGGCGCGCCGCGAAAACCTCGAGGAGCTGGTCAGCGCCGTGCGCGAATTTGTTGAAGACCGCCTTGAAGAGGGCTCGGCCGACGTCACTCTGGCCGACTTCATGGGCATGGCCTCGCTTGCAACCGACCAGGACCAGAAAGACGACGACATGCAGACCCTCGAGCGGGTCACCCTCATGACTGTGCATGCCGCAAAAGGCCTTGAGTTCAACAACGTATTCGTGGTCGGCGTTGAAGAAGACCTGTTCCCCTCGAGCATGTCGTGCGGAACCCTGCGCGAAATCGAAGAAGAGCGTCGCCTGCTCTACGTGGCCATTACCCGTGCAAAAAAATTCTGCATGCTCAGCCATGCGGGCTCGCGCTTCCGCAACGGGCAGACCGTGATGCCGCAGCCCAGCCGCTTTATCCGCGATATCGACCCCCGCTACCTCCGCTCGGCCACGGCCCCCTTGCAGCCCGAAGTGCCCGTCCGCCCCACTTTACGTCCGCTGACCCCGATGCCCCACGCCACCGGCGCCCATCGCCCAGCCGCCGCTTCAACGGCTGCTTCCTCCGCCTCGGCCGCAGTGCCCGTCAACGTGGCCGAAGGCAACCGCATCGAGCACCAGAAATTCGGCCGCGGCACCATTGTGGAAGTAGACCGCACCCTCACCGATCCACGCATCGTAGTCAACTTCGACAATGCCGGCACCAAAACCCTCCTTCTCAAGTTCGCCAAATTCACCCTCCTCCCCTGAAATATTATGGTATCCCGCAATAGGAAAGGCGCAGGTTTGAAAGAAAAGGTCATAGGTTTCGTCTGGCAACATGTTCTTTTGATAGCGTCAATGTTTTTTATGACCTTCGGCGTGGCATTGTGCGTGCGGTCAAATCTCGGCAGCGGAGTAATCTCCTCAATCCCTATGTCTTTTTCGTTGGCGGGTGAAGCCGGACTCGTGCCCGGATGGACCATCGGAGGCTACACCAACATCATGAACGTTATCCTCGTGGCGGCTCAGGTGCTCGTCCTGAGGAAGCGGTTTGAAATTATCCAGCTGTTTCAGCTTCTGGTCGGCTTTGTGTTCGGTGCCCTGCTCGACGTCAACATGTGGCTCACGGCCGCTTTTTCATCTTACGCAACCCTTTCGTCTCAGATAATCGCGCAATTCGCCGGCGCAACCATTCTCGGTTGCGCCGTGGCCACGGAAATCAGGTGCGGCTCAATCACCATGCCCGGCGAGGGGATTCAGGTGGCTATAGCACGCGTCACCGGCAGACCCTTCCCGATTGTGAAAATAATCGTGGATACCGCTCTCGTCGTCTTGGCCGTCATCTCCGGCTACTGTTTCTTTGGCGCATGGCCCCGTACGGTAGTTGGCCCGGGCACGCTCTTCGCCATGTTCTATGTTGGCTACGTAGTGAAACTGATTAACCCGCATTTGCAGTGGTTTGACCGCCTGTTGGACTATCGTCCAGGCTTCCGGCGCTACATCTATGGTCTTGCCCGCTTCATCTACCCCCGCCATGAAGGCTGACGTATGTAACTCCTCACCATCATATGAAGTCAAGAATCGCATTGAGCCGTTTTTCAACGATATTAACCGTCATCTTGCTGTCGGCGCCTTTAATCGGGTGCGTCGCCACCGTGAATGAGTTGCCGGCATTTTTCTCTCTTCTTTTTATATACCTCATACTCATTGTCTGTGCTTTATTTTACGGCGCACTCTACATCAAGGCGGACTCCGACTGCATCATAATGGGCAGTCTGCTCAGACAACGCAAAATTCCCGTCTCCGGCATCGAATCGATTGAATTATTTCAGCCGACCATGGGTGCGATAAGAATATTCGGCAGTGGAGGTTTCATGGGTTATTGGGGACTATTCAAGGAAGGAGACATAGGCAGATACTACGCCTTCTATGGCAAGGCATCCGACTGTTTCCTCATCCGCATGACCAACGGCACACGATACGTGCTTGGATGCTCACATCCCGAAGCAATGCTCAATCACATCAACTCCCTGATAAAATAACATCCCTGACTGCAATTGATATCCGGTAAAATGATTATTTTACCGTACAGTAAAGGATTTGGGGGAGGTGAGCGGGGGGAGCATGAGGAGGCCGCGGAGGAGAAGATAGAGGAGGAAGGCGAGCCAGAGGGCGTGGTTGGCGAGGAGGGGGAAGAGGGTGTGGTAGGTGAGGAAGAATGCGGCGGTGGCACCGGCCATTGCGCCGAGCATCAGGCGGGTGCGGGTCAGGCCGATGGCTATTCCGTCGGCGGTGAAGGCTATGAATCCGGCCAGCGGGATGGCGATGGCCCAGGGACGGTAGGGGGTGGTGGCGGCGAGGATGTGGGGGTTGTCGGTGAGGATGCTGAGCAGGGCGTGGTTGCCGAGGGCGTAGATGGCGGTGAACAGCAGGGCGGTTGCGGCCGCCCACAGCAGGATGCGGCGGATGCATCGGCGCAGGGCGGGGTAGTTTCGGGCGCCGAGGTATTTGCCGCATAGGGCTTCGGCGGCGAAGGCGAGGCCGTCGATGAAGTAGCTGAATAGGGTGAAGAGTTGGAGCAGAAGGGTGTTGGCGGCGAGGATAGTGGCGCCTTGGAGGGCTCCGGCGCGTGTGAACCATATGGTGACGGCGATGAGGCAGAGGGTGCGCAGGAGTATGTGGGAGTTGATGGTGAAGAAGCGTCGCAGTTGGTCGGGGTTGAGGATTTCGCGCCAGGGGGCTTTGGCGGGTTTGGCGAGTGAGAGGGCGAGGATGGCGCCTGCGTATTGTGCGGTTAGGGTGCCGTAGGCTATTCCGCGGATGTCGAGCCGGAGGAGGTAGACGTAGATGAGGCTTGCCGCTATGTTGACAATGTTGATTGTCAGCGATATGAGCATGGGGTAGCGTGTGTTTTGGTTTCCTACGAACCATCCGGTGGCGGAGTATTGCAGGAGCATTGCCGGGGCGCCGTGGATGAGGATGTTGAAGTAGGTTTGGGCGGGGATGCGGGTTGATGGCTCGGGGTCGAGGATGGCGAGGGCGAGTTGGCCTATGGGTTTGCGCAGGGCTATGAGGAGCAGGCCGCATGTGAGGGCTACGGTGGCTGAGCGGAGGGCGGTGAGGGTGTTTTCGCGTTGGTTGCCGGCGCCGAGTGCCTGGGCTGTGAGGCCTGATGTGCCGAAGCGCAGGAATCCGAAGAGCCAGTAGAGCATGTTGAATATGGTGCCGCCTACGGCGATGGCGGCTATATAGTCGGCGCTGCCCAGATGGCCGACTATTGCGAGGTCGACCAAGCTGAGCAGCGGGGTTGTGATGTTGG
The DNA here is from genome assembly GCA_964444045.1 of uncultured Bacteroides sp. Taxonomy (GTDB): domain Bacteria; phylum Bacteroidota; class Bacteroidia; order Bacteroidales; family Muribaculaceae; genus UBA3263. The sequence goes on along the minus strand of CAYUFQ010000027.1, from coordinate 1,566 downwards.
CTACTATAGCCGGGAGGGCTATGGAGAGTATGGTTTTATTTAGCGAGGCGCTTTTCACGGCAGCTTTCCCACCATACGTAGCAGATGAGGATGGCGTAGACGATTACGCCGAGTGTCTGGCTGATGTTGTTGCCAAGGGGGTTGACGTATTCGAATCCGGCAAATTTGGTCAGTGCGGCAAATACGCCGAACAGGGCTCCGCCGGCAATGAGTCCGGAGGATATGAGGGTGCCTTTGTCGTGGCGGGCTGCGCTGAGGGTTTTGTCGGATGTGCTGTTTTTAACGAACCAGGCCACGGCTCCGCCCACGAGCATGGGGGTGTTGAGGCTCAAGGGGATGAACATGCCGAGGCAGAAAGCGAGGGCGGGCACTCCGAGCCAGTTGAGGAGCAGGGCGAGCACGGCTCCGCAGAAGTAGAGAATCCAGGGGGTGTCGCCTCCGGTCATGAGGGGCTCGATTACGGATGCCATGGCGTTGGCCTGGGGTGCGACGAGGGGGTCGGGGTGTTCGGCCGTCTGGGCAAAGCCGTAGACGTTGTTGAGCAGCATGATTACGCCGCCGACTGTGGCTGCGCTGACGAGGGTGCCCAGGAATTTCCAGGTTTCCTGTTTGCGCGGGGTTGAGCCGAGCCAGTAGCCTATTTTCAGGTCGGTGACGAAGCCGCCGGCCATTGAGAGGGCTGTGCAGACAACGCCGCCTATGACCATGGATGCCACTATGCCGGTGGAGCCGTCGAGGCCTATGGCGACGAATATGGCTGAGGCGATGATGGGGGTCATCAGGGTCATGCCGCTGACGGGGTTTGAGCCTACGATGGCTATGGCGTTGGCGGCGACGGTGGTGAACAGGAATGCGATGAGGGCCACTACTATCCAGGCCACGATGGCTTGCCAGAGGGTGCCGATTACGCCGATCCAGAAGAAGATGAACACGGCGATGAGGGCTATGACCATGAACATGACCACGTGCTTCATGCTGATGTCGGTTTGCCAGCGCACGGTTTTGGTTTTGGCTTTGTCGTTGCCTTTGAATTCGCGAGCGGCCAGTCCGACGGCCTGGCGTATGATGGGCCATGATTTGACGATGCCGATAAGTCCGGCCATGGCAATGCCGCCGATGCCGATGAGTTTGGCTTTCTGGGCGAATATCTGTTCGGGGGCGTAAGCGGCCATATCGGGGGCCTGGCCCATGAGGGGGATGATTATCCACCATACGAACACGGAGCCTGCGAAGATTACGAAGGCGTATTTCAGGCCGACGATGTAGCCGAGGCCCAGCAGGGCGGCTCCGGTGTTGCAGCTCATCACTACCTTGTATTTGGCGGCTACGGTCTGGCCTATGGTCGATGCCGTGGTGGTGATGGTTTCGGCCCACCAGCCGAACGTGGCCACTATGTAGTCATACAGTCCGCCTATGAGGGCTGCGATAATCAGTGTGCGCGACTGCGATTTGCCTCCTTTGGCCTGGGCGCTGACGAGCACCTGGGTGGTGGCCGTCGCTTCGGGGAAGGGGTATTTGCCGTGCATGTCCTTCACGAAGTATTTTCGGAAAGGAATGAAGAAGAGT
>CAYUFQ010000026.1:0-15289 GCA_964444045.1 uncultured Bacteroides sp. | reverse complement strand
TGCGGTCCATCATCAGGCGCGAGAACACGTCCATCTGGGCCACGTTGAGCTGGCGTTCTTCGATAATAGTGGGCGAAATATAGCTTGAGGTGATGTCAAGCGAGTTCTTTGCCGCATATTGGTCAAACACGTTCGGGTTGATGCGGCAATGTTTGGTGGCAAAGTTTCTGAAATCGTTCTGATTAAAATCTGTCATAAAAATATACCGTTAATAATTTATATTCAAAGTTACGAAAAATTTCTCACATGCTAAAATATTTTGAAAAAAAATTCTCGGCCGGGCTGCGATGTGCCGGCCGAGAATCGAATTCTTATTCAAGCAGCGGATTGAAATCAGTTGAGCGAGGCTGCCTTGATTCGTTCCATGTTTGCTTCGTCCTGAAGATTGTAGTAGATATTCTCGAGAATCCTGTATGCCTGGTGGAACGACTCGGGGTCAAGCTTGATGGCCACTTCGAGCTGCTCGGCGGCGCTGCGGAGCATCGGGTCGATGGTGTCTTCCTTGAGCTTGTTGAACTCGGCTATGCTGAGTTCCGAGGTGGCGGGGCTATCGTTGATGCGATAGGCCTCGTTTGCGATGATACGGCCATAATTATAGCGGGCCTCGGCATAGTCGGGATCGCACTCAACGGCTTTGCTGTAGAGCTGACGGGCTTCCTGATTAACGGCGGCTATCTCATCGTCCGACACTCCCTCATCGTTGGTGCGGTTTTCAATAAGCACGCCCTTTACGTTATACAGTATGGCGTTGTCGGGATTTGATTCAAGAGCCTTGTCAACCATGGCCTTGGCCTTTTCGAAGTCGCCGCTCTTCACGTAAACGTTCACGAGCGCGCCGATGTAGCTCTGCTTGCCGTATTTATTGAAGCCTTCGCTGGCAATCTGTTCGATGGCTTCCTTGTCGTCGAGCTCGGTTGCCATAGCCAGGGCGTTCTCATAGGCCACCTCGCCGTGGTTATACTTCGTGGCTTTGATGAACGAGTTCATTGCCTCGCGCTTCATGTCGCCCTGATAGGCGAAAATACCCATATTATAGAATGTGGTGCCCATGATGGAATCTTCGGGCATCGGGGGCACGTCCTTGCCAAGCTGCGTCAGGGTGGGCAGCTCGGTGTATATCTCCCATGCGCGATAGGCGTTTTTCAGGTCGTTTGCCTCATAGAGGAACACACCGGCATCGTAGAAGTTGGTGGGGCTTGCCGAGAGGGTTCTGGCAATTTCCTTTGAATATTTGGTCTTTACCTTGCCCTTGGCGTCAACTACGGTGTCCATAGGCAGCGCCTTCCTGTAGTAGTCATAGCCGTTGATAATCGCGCGGCTCATGTTCACCTTATCGGGGTTGCCGCCGATCTGAAGCTGCTCCCATCCGGTCTGCCAGGTCTGGAAGGCGTTTTTGCCGGCGAGATACCAGGTCTTCACATCTTCAGCCGTAGAGGGGTCTTTCATCGCGCCCTCGAGCAGAGCTGCGATACGTGCGTGGTCAGGCACTTCAACCCTCAGGCCGCGTTCGGCCTCCTTGAGCACATCGGTCTGGGCATAGCCGGCGCCTGCAATGCACAATCCGCAGGCAAGAATCAAAAATTTCTTCATGGTTCTGTTCTTTTTATGAAGGAATGTTTATTTGGTTATTATTTATTTTCGGTTTCAGGGGTGTCGGTCATTGAGCCGTCGGGCATCTCAACCTCTTCATCGGGGTCGGTGTCGACCGTGCAGACGCTTGCGATGGTGTCGCCGCGCTTGTCGAGGTTAATCACGCGAACGCCCTGAGTGGCGCGGCCCATCACGCGGATATCGGCCATGCGCAGGCGTATGGTTATGCCGCTGCGGTTTATTATTACGAGGTCATTGCCGTCGTCAACGCTCTTTATCGCAACGAGGCGGCCGGTCTTTTCGGTTATGTTGAGCGTCTTGACGCCTTTGCCGCCGCGGTTGGTCACGCGATAGTCCTCGAGGTCGGAGCGCTTGCCGTAGCCGTTTTCAGAGAGTACCATCACGGTTTTCTCCGTGTCGCGGTCCATGCATATCATGCCGACAACCTCGTCGTCGTCATCGTCGAGCGCCATGCCGCGCACGCCGGTCGACATGCGGCCCATTTCGCGAACACGGCGTTCGTCGAAGCGAATGGCGCGGCCATTGCGGTTGGCCATCACGATTTCGCTGTCGCCATCGGTGAGTTCAACCTGAATCAGTTCGTCGTCATCGCGTATGATGATTGCGTTCACGCCGATGTTGCGCGGGCGCGAATATGCCTCGAGCGGAGTCTTCTTGATTACGCCCTTCTTGGTGCAGAACACCAGGTTGTGCGTCTCTACGAACTCGCGGTCGGTGAGGTTGCGCACGGCGATGAAGGCCTTGACCGAGTCGCCCCCTTCGATGCTGAGCAGGTTCTGAATGGCGCGGCCTTTCTGGGCACGCGATGCTTCGGGTATGTTGTAGACCTTAATCCAGTAGCATTTGCCGCGCTCGGTGAAGAAGAGCATATATGAGCGGTTGGATGCCGTGTAGATATGTTCGATGAAGTCTTCGCTGCGGGTCGATGAACCCTTGAAGCCGACTCCGCCGCGGTTCTGTGCGCGGAATTCGCTGAGTTTCGTGCGCTTGATGTAGCCCATATGGCTGATGGTTATCACCATCTCGTCGTCGCTGACAAAGGCATCGTCGTCGAACTCGCCGCCCACGGGGTTGATTTCCGACTTGCGGTCGTCGCCATACTTATCGGCCACCTCTTCGAGTTCGGTGCGGATGAGCTGACGGCACACCAGCGGGTCTTCGAGAATCTGGTTCAGGCGCTTGATTTCAGCCTGGATATCCTCGTAGTTCTGGCGCAGCTTGTCTTGCTCCAGGCCGGTGAGCTGACGCAGACGCATCTCCACTATGGCCAGGGTCTGTGGCTCCGACAGGCCGAAGCGCTCCGACAGCGCATTGCGCGCAGCCTCGGTGTTGGCGCTCTTCTTGATGATTTCAATCACCTCGTCGATGTTTTGCGAAGCGATGATGAGGCCCTCGAGTATGTGGGCACGCTCTTCGGCCTTGCGCAGCTCGAAGCGGGTGCGGCGGATCACCACGTCATACCTGTGGTCGATAAACGCCTGAAGCACCTCCTTGAGGCTGAGAGTGCGCGGACGGCCGTTGACCAGAGCGACGCTGTTGACGCTGAAGCTCGACTGCAGGGCGCTCATCTTGAACAGTTTGTTCATCACCACGTTGGCATTTGCATCCGACTTCAGGGTGATGACAATGTGCTGGCGGGTGTCGTCGTTCGACAGGTCCTGGATATTGGATATGCCGTCTATCTTCTTGTCGGTGACCAGGCCGGCAATCTGCTTTACCAGTTCGGCTCGGTTCACTCCGTAAGGAATCTCGGATATGATGATGTTGGTGTGGTTGGCTTCGGGCACCATTTCGTAACGGGCACGGATGATGATGCGGCCGCGGCCGGTTTCATAGGCCTCCCTGACTCCCTGCAGGCCGTAGATTATGCCTCCGGTGGGGAAGTCGGGCGCGGGAATATGGTTCATCAGCTCCCCGACGCTCAGCTCGGGGTTTTCAAGCAGAGCTATGGTGCCGGCAATCGATTCGCGCAGATTGTGGGTGGGCATATTGGTGGCCATGCCCACGGCTATACCGGTGGCTCCGTTGACGAGCAGATTCGGGAAGCGGGTGGGCAGCACGGTCGGTTCGGTGCGCGTATTGTCATAGTTAGGCTGCATATCAACGGTTTCGGAGTCGATATCGCGCAGCATCTCCTCGCCCATCTTGGCGAGGCGCACCTCGGTGTAACGCATGGCGGCTGCTCCGTCGCCATCGATTGAGCCGAAGTTACCGTGGCCGTCAATCAGAATGTTGCGCATGTTCCAGTCCTGGGCCAGGCGCACCACTGTTCCATAAATTGAAGAGTCGCCGTGGGGGTGATATTTACCCATCACCTCGCCGACGCAGTTAGCTGATTTCTTGTGAGGTTTGTCAGACGTATTGCCCATCTCGTTCATGCCGAAGAGCACTCGGCGATGCACCGGCTTGAGGCCGTCGCGCACATCGGGAAGGGCACGGCTCACTATAACCGACATTGAATAGTCGATATAGGCCGATTTCATCTCGTTCTCAATGTTGATCTTTTGAATTCGATCTTCGTTAAGCATATTTGTGATTAGTTATGATTTTTCAACCAACAAAGTTAAGCATTTTTCTTAATATACCGAAAACTTTTTTGGTTAAAAGCTCCTAAAACGTTCAGAGATTAGAGTAGAGATAGCACATATAGCCCACATAGCAGCCGAGCATCAGTGCGCCCTCAAGGCGATTGATGACCCTATGGCCGATCCACCGTCCGAAAGCGAGAAACATCAGCGAGGCAAGCACGAGCATGAGCAGGTCGGCCAGGGTTATGTTGCCGAACGGCATGGGCAGCACCGTTGCTGCCAGCCCCAGCACAAAGAACACGTTGAAGATGCACGACCCTATGACGTTGCCTATGCAGATGCCGTTCAGCCCCTTGCGCGCGGCCACTACCGAAGTGGCCAGTTCAGGCAGAGAGGTGCCTGCGGCTATTATGGTCAGTCCGATAAGCCCCTCCGACCACCCGAGCGAGCGGGCAAGGCCGGTGGCGCCGTCGACAAACCACTGGCCGCCGGCAATCAGGGCCGCAAGGCCGCCCGTCAGATACACCAGCGCGCGCCATACCGGCAGCGGCTTTATGGCCGCCTGCTCCGCGTCAACCGTGGAATCTTCGGCCGGGTTAACACTCCTGGCCGAGCGCACGGTGTAAATCATGAATATCACGAAAAACAGCAGCAACAGAATGCCGTCCACGCGGGTCAGCATCATGGCTCCGCCGTCGAGCAGGGGCGACAGCCCCATCACCAGCAGCACCACCGACGAGAGTATCACCATCGGTATGTCGTTGGTCAGAACTCCGCCGGCCACCTTTATCGGCTTGATAAGGGCCACCACACCTATTATAATAAGTATGTTGAAGATGTTAGACCCGACAATGTTGCCTATGGCCATGGAGGGGGCTCCCTCTATGGCGCTCATCACGCTTACCACCAGCTCCGGGGCGCTCGTCATCATCGACACGATTGTCAGCCCCACGATAAAGTCCGACATGCCCAGCTTCTTGGCGATGGCCGCAGCGCCGTCGGTCATGAAATTGGCCCCGCCGAGAATCAGCACGAGGCCAACAATCAAGAGAATGATATCCATGCTCAAAAACGGATTATTTCTCGCGCCAGCGGTTCTTGACGGGATATTTATCGGGGCGTATCAGTATGCGCAGCGACGACTGATAGCTGAAGTAAGCCCATATCCAGTTAATCAACACCGAAATCTTGTTGCGCATGCCCAGAATGGAAATCAGGTGGATAAACATCCATATGAACCAGGCCGGGAAGCCGCTCAGGTGCATCTTGCCTATGTCGGCCACCGCGCGGTTGCGGCCAACCGTGGCCATCGTGCCCTTGTCGTTATAGACAAAGGTGTCGCTACGGCCCTTGTTGAGGTTTTTGGCCAGCAGGCGCGACTGCTGGATGGCCACCTGGGCCAGCTGCGGATGTCCGCCGGGGAACGCCTTGTCGGCGTCGGGCATCAGGCATATGTCGCCCACGGCATATACGTCGGTGAGCCCCTTGACGGCATTGCAGCCGTCGACTTCTATGCGGTTGCCGCGCACCCTCTTCATCTCGCCTCCTATCACTGCCAGGGGCAGGCCGGTGACGCCGGCAGTCCAGATTACGGTGTCGGAATGGATGCTCTGCCCGTCGGCCAGTTTCACCACTCCGTCCTTATATGAATTCATGCCCACTCCGGTCTTCACCTCCACGAGCAGGTGCTTCAGATATTTCTCCACCTCTACCGAGCACTTCTCGCTCATGGTGCCGAGCAGGCGCGGAGCCGCCTCGACGAGCAGAATGCGGAAGTCGTCCTGCGGAATCGACGGATACTCCCGGGGGAGCACATAGCGCTTCATCTCGCCCAGCGCACCGGCAATCCCCACCCCCGTAGGGCCACCGCCGACGACCACGAACGTCAGCAACCGGCGCCGCTTCTCGCGGTCGGAGGTGATTGCGGCATCTTCGAGATTATAAAGTATCTGGTTGCGGCATCGGATTGCCTGCGGAGCGCTTTTAATGGTGAACACGTCTTCAATCAGTTCAGGCATGTTGAAGAAGTTATTGCCCGTGCCGATAGCCACCACCACCTTGTCGTAGTGAATCTCTTCGTGGTCGGTGATCACCACCTTGCGGTTCACGTCGATACACTTGGCATCGCCCATCGACAGCGACACGCCCTTTCCGTCGAGCCGGCGATAAAGTTCGCGCCTCAGAGGAAAACATATGCTGCTCGGATCAAGGCCGCTCGATGCAATCTGATAGAACAGCGGCGGAAAACTGTGATAATTATGACGGTCAACCAGAACCACGTCAAACCGCTTGCGGTCAAGATGTTTAATCAGGTTCAATCCGGCAAATCCGCCGCCTATTATCACTATTTTTTCTTTGCGAATTTCGGTTGTGCTTTCCATATCTTTGGAGCTTTTGATATAAATAGAGTGCGAATTTCGGCAAATTTTCTTAATTTTGCAAGCATGAATTACAAACAAGCACGAATTTTTTGCCTTTCTGCGGCAATTATATTGATATTGATATGCATCGGCGGCATAATCAGATGCAGCCGGGGCGACGACACCCCGGCCCACACTCCGGCAGCGGCCGTCACGGCTGCGCCGCTCCCCCACTCAGCGGCCGCCACGCCGCCTTCCGCCCATGCGCCGCTCGACATAAGCCCCAAAGTGGGCAATCTGGCCTCGCAGTTCAACGACCTGAACAATGAGCATCTGGTCTACGCCCGCCGAATAGGCATCAGTCCTATCGAGTCGACCAAAGATATCATGAAAATCAACCGGCCGCTTCAGGAAATCGAGGCAAACGCACTGCATCATATCGACGACCTGTCGCACTCATATCCCTATCTGGTGCCCGAAGCCGCCGAGCTGCTCGACACCATAGGCAGCCGCTTCAACGCGAAGCTGGCCGGGCAAAACGGCGGCAAATACCACATAAAGGTCACTTCGATGCTGCGCACCCGGGAGTCAATCAACCGGTTGAAAAAAGGGAACGTCAACTCCACCGAGAACTCTACCCACCTCTACGGCACCACGTTCGACATAAGTTACGCAAAATTCTTTGAGGAGCCCGGCAACACGGTGTTCCACACCGACGGCGAGCTGAAGAACACCCTTGCCGACATTTTGCTCGACCTGCGTGCAAGCGGCAAGTGCCTCGTGAAGTACGAGCGCAAGCAGGGGTGCTTTCACATAACGGCCACGGGCCTGTAATCCCCCCGCGCCATTTTGATAATTCAAGTATAATAGCTAATTTTGCCGTTGATTCCAACGGCTCAACGCCACTCAAACCAATCATAAGATGCTCTTATCAATGACCGGCTTCGGGAAGTCAACCGCAACCATTCCCGGAAAGAAAATAACCATAGAGCTGAAATCGCTCAACAGCAAGCAGTTCGACATGCAGTCGCGGGTGCCGTCGGCATATCGCGAGCTTGACCTTGAACTCCGTCGCCGCGTTTGCTCACGGCTGGAGCGCGGCAAGGTGGACATGACGATAAGCGCCGAAAGCATCGCTTCGGGCGATTCGGCGGCCGTAATCGACCTCAATGCCGCGGCATCGTATATGAATCAGATACGCCAGATGCAGCAACTCCTCGGATTGCCCGAACCGGCCGACTGGTATGGCGTGCTGCTCAGGCTTCCGGAAGTGATGAAGGCCGAACCGGTGGCTGAAATCACCGACGAAGAGCGCAATGCCGTAATAGCGGCAGTCGACGAGGCCATAGAGCGGCTGATGACCCACCGGCGCAGCGAGGGCGAGAAGCTCGAAGAATTCTTTACCAGCCGCATCAACGCCATAAGCGCGATGCTGAGCGAGGTGCCCCGCTGGGAAAAAGAGCGAATCGACAAAATCCGTCAGAAACTGAGCGACGGACTGGCCCAGATTCCGCAGGCCGAATATGACCGCGGACGCCTGGAGCAGGAGATGATCTACTATATCGAAAAACTCGACGTGAACGAAGAGCGCCAGCGCCTGGGCCAGCATCTGGCCTACTTCATCGAAACGATGAGCCACCCCTCGGCCGGCCAGGGCAAGAAGCTCGGATTCATAGCGCAGGAGATGGGACGCGAAATCAACACCCTCGGCTCAAAGAGCAATCATGCGGAAATGCAGCAGCTGGTGGTGAGGATGAAAGATGAACTCGAACAAATCAAAGAGCAAGTGCTCAACGTGATGTAAAAATCCACATATGGCAGGAAAAGTAATCATACTATCGGCGCCGAGCGGCAGCGGAAAGTCAACCATAATCAATGCCCTGATGAAGAGCAACAGGTTTAACCTGCGCTTTTCGGTTTCGGCCACCAACCGCGCTCCGCGGGGCGAGGAACAGAACGGCACAGACTATCACTTCCTCACCGACGAGGAATTCCGCGCGGCCATTGCCAACGACGAATTTCTCGAATATGAAGAAGTGTATCCGGGCAGATTCTACGGCACCCTGAAGTCGGAAATCGAGCGAATCGGGGCCATGGGGTGCAACGTGGTGATGGATATCGACGTGAACGGCGCGCTGAGAGTAAAGGAACAGCTGCGCTCCGACGCCCTGAGCCTCTTCATCCAGCCACCGAGCATCGATGAGCTGCGCCGCCGCCTCGAATCGCGGGCAACCGACTCGCCCGAAAGCATCGACGCCCGGATTGACCGCGCACGCTATGAGCTCGAGCAGGCTCCGAGATTTGACGCCACGGTGGTCAACGACAATCTGCAGCAGGCCATTGACCAGGTGGAAAGCATCATAACCGATTATCTGGCCGAAGCCGACAGATGATGACTCGCACGGGGCTTTTCGGCGGATCGTTCAATCCGGTTCACAACGGGCATATCGCCCTGGCCCGATGGCTCGTCGACTCCGGACGCTTCGATGAGGTGTGGCTCATGCTGTCGCCCGAAAATCCTCTCAAGGCCAACCGCCCCGGCGCCTCTGACTCCAACCGCCGGGATATGCTGCGCCTTGCCTGCGCCGGCCACCCTACCCTCCGCCCCTGCTTCGAGGAGTTCACTCTGCCCAGGCCGTCATACACCATCGACACCCTGCGGCACCTGGCGGCCAAATATCCCGACCGCCGGTTCTCAATCATAATCGGAGCCGACAACTGGCAGATTTTCAGCCAATGGCGCTGCCCCGACGAAATAATCGCCGATTTCGGAGTAACCGTATATCCCCGCCCGGGATATCAGGTCCCCGCAGATATGCCGCAGGGAGTGGAGTTTGCCGCCGATGCGCCGCAAACCGACATTTCTTCATCTCAAATCCGAACCGACCTTAACGGCCGCTCAACGATGCTCCCCCAGCAAGTGGCCGAATACATAAAAACCAACAACCTATATGCATAACTCCTCCAAACTGAGCAATAACGCCCTGGCCGTGATGGCCCTTGCAAGCGAATACTGCCGGGCCATGGAAAGCGCGGCCGAGAATCTGCCGAGCGAATTCGTCGACAAAATGGTTCACCTGCTGCCGCGCATCTATATGGCGGTGACCGACCTGCCCGAAGCCGAGGCCGATGAGGCCGAATACGTGTTCGGCGCCACACACCTTGAGGAAGACTACTACAACAGGGTGTGTCAGAGCGTGGCCGCGCTGCTCGGAGTCAACGACTCTTATCTCGAAACCTTTCATGAAGACATGAAATATTCCGACACCCCCATAGGCGCCACCATAAGCGAAGGGCTGGCCGACCTGTATCAGGTGTTGTTTAACTTCACTGAAGACGTGCGCAGCGCCGACGTTGACGACATTGACAGCCATCTCGCAACCCTGCGGGCCGACTTCACCGAATATTGGTCGCAGACGCTATGCAACGTCATGCGCCCGCTCAACGAGCTGGCCACCGGCCATTCGGCCGAGCCGCTCGACGACGACAACAACAGTATAAACGACGAAATCAACTTTGTATAAATGACAAAAAGAGCTATATTCGGAGCCATCTACGTGGCCGTCATCGTGTCCGGAATAATTTCGGGCCAATTCGTGTTCCTGCTGTTGCTGTTGCTGCTCAGCACCCTTGCCGTAAATGAATTCATCACCATGGTCACTCCACCCGCCGCCGAAACCAACATCAACGAGGCGGGCATAGCCCTGCTGCTGCGCTCGCTCGACTGCGTTGGCGCCGCCGTCATGGTGGTGACCCTCTGGACCGGAATACCGTTCGCTCCGGGCATCATCACGTTTATCCTCTACGTGATGATGAGGCTTATCGTGCAGCTGTGGGTCACTACGCAAAATCCGCTCCAATCGCTATCGGCCTCGATGATGAGCCAGCTCTACGTGACTCTGCCCATAGGCCTGATGAGCATAATCTATCGTCTGAACCCCCACGTATTGCTGTTGCTCTTCATCCTCGTGTGGGTCAACGACACTTTCGCCTACCTGAGCGGCCGGATGCTCGGCCGCCACAAGCTGTGGGAACGGATATCGCCGAAGAAAACCTGGGAGGGCTTCTGGGGAGGCGCGCTGATGACCATGGTTGCCTCAGCCCTTTGCGCGGCTTTCGGCAGCAGCTACTTCGCCGGCATGAGCATACCCGTAATGGCCGGCCTCGGACTGGTGGTGGCCGTTATCGGCACGCTCGGCGACCTTGTGGAGTCGCTGCTCAAGCGCACGGTCAACGTGAAAGACTCGGGCAACCTCATTCCGGGCCACGGCGGAATCCTCGACCGCATCGACTCAATTCTGCTGGTCACTCCCGCAGCCCTTATCTACCTCTTCTTCATATATGCTTTTTGATTTCTTCCACAAGCCATCAGCCATACAGAAGCTGCCGGTATCGACCGACATTCATTGCCACTTGGTGCCGGGAGTCGACGACGGCTCACCGACGGCCGGGAAATCAGTGACGCTGCTCAGCCACATGCACGACTGGGGCATTGAGCGGGTGTTTGTCAGCCCCCATTCCACTCAGGATAAGTTCGAAAACACGCCCGAGTCACTTGCCGGGCCGTTTTCTTCGCTCAAGGAGGCCGTGGCCGACTCCGGCCTGCCCATCGGCCTGCACCTTCACATGGAATACCGGCTCGACAACTTTTTCATCGAACAGTTCGAGCGCGATAACCTCATATCCCTGCCCGGCAAGTATCTGCTCATCGAGAATGCCTTCTCCAACGAGCCCTGGGGCATGGAACATCTGCTCTACAACATACGCAACCAGGGGTACACGCCGATAATAGCCCACCCCGAGCGCTATCAATATTACTCGCAGATACACCGCAACCGCTACGACGAGCTCCACGAGTTCGGCACTTACTTTCAGATAAACCTGCTATCCCTGTCGGGCTACTATGGGAAACTCGAGCGCGAAACCGCCCTGCTTCTGCTGCAGAAAGGCTACGTGCAGTTTATCGGCACCGACATTCACCGGCAGGCCCACGTTGACAGTATCGAGCGGTATCTCAAGTCACGCCAATATAACCGAGACCTCCGACTCCTCAATAACATCCAGAATGACATGCTTTAAACTGGCGGCAATTGCCGCGCTGTGCGCCCTGGGCGCATCGGCCGAAGACTTCACCATGAATTATTCGGCGAAATTCGAATGCAACGGCGGCCCTGACGACTTCGCACCCTATTACATCAACTCACTGCGCGGCGGCAGAATCACGTCGGCCCGCGGCGCCACCCTGTCGGTAGCCGCAATGCGTCCGCTCGACCTCAGCCGCCGGTTCAGCTACTCGTTCGGAGTGGAGGCGCTGGCACAGGGTGCCTCGGCCATAGGCTACGAACGATTCAACCCCGACATCAACGAATGGTTCAGCCACTCCGAGTCGCCCTCGCCCGTCAGGCTTCAGCAGCTATGGGCCGAAGTGAAATATCGCGGCGTATTCCTCAACGCGGGGCTGCGCGAATTCACTCCCGCGCTGGTCAACTCCCGGCTCAGCTCGGGCGACTTGATCGAGAGCGGCAACGCGCGCCCTATACCTGCCGTGCGCGCCGGATTCATCGACTTTCAAAACATTCCGTTCACCAACGGATGGGTGCAGATTCAGGGCGAGCTGGCCTTTGGCAAAAGCACCGACAACGGCTGGCAAAAGAGCCGCTATAACTACTACAACGAACACCTCAACCTCGGCTGGTGGTATAACTACAAACGCTGCTTTTTCCGCACCAAACCCTCCCAACCCTTCTCGATTACCATAGGCATGCAGGCGGCAGCCCAGTTTGCCGGGCAGACATGGTGGTATCGCAACGGGCGCGTGTGGCGTCATGAGGATATGAAGCTGCGGGTACGCGACTTCTTCGACATGATCATACTCAAGGAAGGCGACCAGTACTGGAAAGGCAACCACGTGGGTTCGTGGGACTTCCAGGCGCGCTACCGGCTGAACTCAGGCAGCGAGATCAAGGCCTACTTCCAGTGGCTCTGGGAGGATGGCTCAGGCATAGGCAAGCTCAACGGCATGGACGGCCTATGGGGGCTGGAATGGAAGGCGGCATCGGCCGGAGCAGTGAGCGGAGCGGTTATCGAATTCATGACCTACATGAATCAGGGAGGCCCCATTCATTTCGACTACGACGACCACACCAACACCGACCTCAACGCCAAGCGCGCCTCGGGCCGCGACAACTACTACAACAACGAATGGTACAACGGCTATGCCCTCTACGGCATGAGCATCGGCTCGCCCATGTTTATCGCGCCTATGTATAACACCGACGGCGCCACGACCACATTTCTCGACAATCGCTTCTGGGGATTGCATGCCGCCGTGGAGGGGCAGATACTCCCTACCATGAGCTATCGCGCCATGGCAAGCTACCGCCGCTTTTTCGGCAGGCTGCAGCTGCCGGCAATATGCCCCACCCACACGGTGTCGGCCATGGTAGAGGGCACGTGGTCGCTGCCGCGGGTGCCCGGGCTGCAACTCGGCGCGCAGATAGCGCTCGACTACGGCAACTCGAGCTACGGCAAGAACTTCGGAGCACTCGTTTCGGTGAGCTACTCAGGCATCTTTAACTTCAAAACAGGCAAATCCACCCCATGCGTTCAATATTAAACAAAACCCTGCTATCTCTTCTTATTACCGTATCGCTCATGCTGTCAGCAGGCTGCATGCAGAACAACGGCGACATAGGCGACTTTTTCGGCACCTGGAAGGTCACGTCGATAAAGGTGGACGGCATTGAAGATGCCTCCTATCAAGGCAACATATTCTTTCAGTTTCAAACCTCGGTGGTAAGAGTGGTGGAGCACCGGCCGCACGGCGACCTGACGGAATATTTCGGCGCATGGTCAGACGAAGGCGCCTCAATCCTGATAATCAACTTCGGATTCAGCGTCGACCCCGTGAGCGAAGTCTACGACATACCGGCGGCCGCCCGGATGATCAGGGGGGTGAACACCGTGAGGATGACCGACCGCTCCTCGCGCAAGATGACCTGGACATTCACGTCGGCCAACGGCGAGACCGTATCCTACAGGCTGAGCAAACAATAACCGCCGGCGGGGCGTTCATTTTCATATGAAAGTCTCGTTAAAAGTTATCTGGGCCGGAGTGGCGGCCGGAGCGGCAATAGCAGTTACGGCATGGAGTGTGAAGCACCTGATGGCATTGATTTCGCGCATGGCCACGTCGGGCTACAGCGCCGACCGGGCCAACTGGTGGATGTTGCTGCTTGGCATGGCGTCGATAATGGTCAGCGGACTGATTGTGCGCAAAATTGTCAGAATGCCGCTCGACGATGCCACCGCACGGCTCAAGGCCGATATCGCCGCCGGAAAGGCCCTGCTCCCATCGCGGCTCATGGTGGCGCCCGTTGCGGTCAATGCCATTACGCTCGGACTCGGCGGTTCGGCCGGCGCCGAGGGCCCGATAGCATATAGCGGAGCGGCCATCGCCTCGCGCATAGCCTCGCGCCTGAGGCTGCCGTCAGACGTTGCCCTGGCCTTCATGGCATGCGGAGCAGGCGCGGGCATAGCGGCGATTTTCAAGGCCCCGCTCGGCGGAGTGTTCTTCACCATCGAGGTGCTTGGATTTTCGCTGAGCTCGGGCGGAGTAATATTGCTGACAATAATGTGTCTGACCGCCGGACTCGGCGCATACGCCCTTGGCGGATTCACCCCCGACATGGCGTTTGACACGGCCGTACCTTTTACCCTCAGGTGGTATCTGCCGGCACTGCTTGCAGGCATAGTATGCGGGCTGTATTCGCGATACTACGACAGCTGCGGCCAAGCCATACGCCGGCGCCTGAAAGCGATTTCCAACCCCTGGCGGCGCAACCTCATTGCCGGGAGTGCGCTCGGAGTAATGCTGCTGATGTTTCCGTCGCTCTACGGTGAAGGCTATCAGGTGCTCGGCAAGGCCCTCAACGGCGACACCGCTATAATGGCCGAAGGCACCCTCGTACACGGCCTCGGAGGCGCTGCGCTCATAGCCGCCGTTCTGGCCGGAATCATCATAGTGAAACCTATGGCCACTTACGTGACCAATTCCGGAGGCGGCGTGGCCGGCGATTTCGCTCCCACTATATTTGCCGGAGGGATGGTGGGCGCGCTCTTCGCAATCGGTGCCGGCTGCCTGCCGGAGTGGTCGGCGATGCCCCGCGGCGACTTCATGCTCATTTCCATGGCAGCCGTCATGGCCGGCACGATAAAAGCGCCGCTGATGGCTATTTTCATAGTCACCGAGATGACTCAGTCGCCGCAGCTGCTCCTTCCGGCCGGCATCGCATCATATGCAAGCTATGCGATTGCCAGATTCGGAAAGTTTTCCAAAACCAAAAGCTAATACACTGACAAAAAGCGACATAAATAAACCTCAACAGGCCTAAAGTTTTCCATTTTGAAAATCTGTTGATAATTTTACCTGAAAAAGTTTGCCAAAACGATTCCGCTTTCGTATCTTTGCAAGCAGTAAAAACTACTTAAAAAAGATACTCCCCAATGATTCAAACCATTATTAAACGCGACGGTCGCGTTGTGGGCTATAACGAAGAAAAAATCAAGGCCGCCATACGCAAGGCCATGCTCACCACCGATCTTGGCGAAGACGAGGCGCTGATTCAACGCATAGTTGACCGCATAGGCATGAACGGCAAAGAGCAGATGTCGGTTGAAGAGATTCAGGATGCCGTTGAACTCGAACTGATGAAATCGCCGCGCAATGAGGATGCCCGCCAATACATTGCCTACCGCAACCAGCGCTCGATTGCCCGGCGCGCCAAGACC
>CAYUFQ010000025.1:0-15583 GCA_964444045.1 uncultured Bacteroides sp. | reverse complement strand
CCGGTGGAACCAAGGACGAAAACAAGGCCCTCTTCGATGAGAAAGCAGCCCAGATTCGCGGTGCGAAGAAAGATACCCTCAACGGCACCTACGACTACTCTTGGCTGACCCGTCCGGTTATCGCCATCAAGCCCGGCCCCAACGCAAGCTACGAAAACGTTGTGACCGCACTCGACGAAATGGCAATCAACCAAATCGGTCAGTATCAGCTCAACACCATCAACGGTATTGACTCACTCCTGATTAACTCCTTTAAGCATTACAATCCCTCTGCGGTGAAGTAATTGCGTGATGAGAAATATGTTTAACCGTTAAAACTGCAAGAATTATGGCAAAAGACGTAGATCTTTCATCGCGCGAGTGGACCGAACTTATTTTCCAAGGAAAAAACAAAGAGTTCGGTGCATATGAGCTCCGCTCAAAGAGCGCGAAGCGACACAACATAGCAATGCTTGCCGTGATTGTGTTCATCGCAGCCGTTGTGATAATCTCAGCCCTCGCATCCGCCCTCGAAAAAGGTGAAGCCGACGAATATATGGCAACCGAACAGGAAGTCGTATACGACGCCACCAACGAAGAGCAGGAAGACGAAGAGATTGAAGATGAAGTTATCCAGGAATTCGAAGAACCCGAAGTTGAAGAAGTAATCCCCGAAGAAATCCTCAACACCGTTCAGAACACCGAAATCATCATCGCACGCGATGAAGAAGTGAACGAAGAAGATCAGGTGAAAACCCAGGAAGAACTTCAGGAAACCGAAACGGCTTTCGGCTCGACCACATTCGACCAGGGCACCGACGACGTAACCGTCGTTCGTGAACACAAAGACGAAGTGGTTGTTGAAGAAAAGAAACCCGCACCTGCTCCCGAGCAGATCTTCACTGCCGTCGAAGAACCCCCGACATTCCCCGGTGGTCAGGAGGCAATGTATGCCTGGATGAAGAATAACCTCCGCTACCCCGAAATGGCCGCCCAGAACAACATTCAGGGCAAGGTTATCATACAATTCGTGGTAGAGAAGGACGGTTCGATTGGCGAAGTTAAAGTGGCTCGCGGACGCGACCAGGACCTCGACAAGGAAGCCGTGCGCATGGTCAAGTCCATGCCCAAGTTCATCCCCGGACGTATGAACGGACAGAGCGTGCGCGTTTGGTTCACCCTCCCCGTAAGCTTCAAACTCGCCGGCGGCTAATCCCCCGGTCAGCCAACCCTACTGCAAAAAGCCGAAACCCATCTCCGGGTTTCGGCTTTTTCAATCAATATCCCCCTCCTCCGGATAGATTTGCGGTGGGGTGGAATGGGGTGCCTTGTGGCTTCGCTTCAGCACGGAGGCGAGGCGCTTCTTGAATCTGTGCCAGCGGTTATCGGTCTCAATATAATCCTCCGGATGGTCAGTAAACTCTTCCCATCCCGGGGGCGGCCCATATACGCATCCCGTAAGTCTGTCGGGATCTGGCTGCCGGTTGGAATAAATGTCGTCGTTTTTCTGTTCGTTCATATTGCTGATTATATTGATTTGTTTTTAAACAGTCGGTTATAATGACACATTATCAGAGAGCCATCATCGTTGCGAAGGTGCATTCCGTTGCCTTTGCACTGACTGAACACCTCGCAGGCCGAACACTCCCCTGTGCGCATCCACTCGTGATTCCGGTATTTATCAAACCTCGAAGACCAGACTTCCCAGAAAGAATCGCGATATATGTTTCCTTGCGTATAAGCGCTGCGTATGCTCAGGCATCCCGATATATCTCCGTTGCTCATCACTGAGGCCGTGTTAAATCCCGCCTGGCAGCGAAACGGATAATCCCTTACCTTACCCTCATACGCGCCAAGATACCCCTCGCATCCATACGACAGGGCTATGCGCCCCTCCTCCCGGGTTCTCACGATGAACTCCATGAGCTCGCGAAGCTGAGAGTCGGTAAGTATGAGCTCGTCGTCAGTCGCCGCGCGGCCCATAGGCACAATCGTGAAGCATCTCCAATTCTTTACTCCGGCTTCAATCAGCAACCGCTTCAACTCATCGAGGTAAGGCAGATTGCGCTGATTGACGCACGTGATTATATCCCATACCAAATGCGGAGCATCCATGATGCAGCGGATTGAGCTGTATGCCCGGTCGAAACTCGTTTCCGAGCGCCTGAGCCAATTGTGATGCTGCGGCATGCCGTCAAGGTCTATCGATAGAGAGCACAGCCCGTTGCGCGACAGTTCTCTCATCATCTGCTTATCAATCAGCATCGCATTCGACACCATGCCCCAGAAAAATCCCTTTTCGGTGATTCTTCTCCCGCACTCAACAATATCCGGTCTGACAAGAGGTTCACCTCCGAGCGTAAGCACGATGCACTTCACTCCCGGCTGATTCCCCTTTACCTCATCAAGAACCGGAGCAAAGTGCTCCCAGGGCATGTCGGCAACGTCTGCAGTCTTCTTGCAGTCGCTTCCGCAATGCCTGCACTCAAGATTGCACCTGAGAGTACACTCCCAGAACAATTGTCGCAAAGGATACCGCATCTTCTCCATCCGCGCTACACTGATACTGATCTCGACTAAATGATTGAAACTATATCTTATTCATGACGTTCCGCTTCCAGCCCGCATTTATCCCCGCAAAGGTACAGAATAATAAGTTCCGTTGCAAGTATAATTCAATTAACCGTAAAGCCATTACGCAAAAAAGGTATGGGCGGGGGGTTAAGGTTCACTGATAGTTGCTGCAGGGAATGTGGGTGGGGTGGGGGTGAGGAGGAGCAGGAGCTTGAGGGAGGTGGGGCCGACGGTGGTGGCCATGAGGCGGCAGTTGGCGGATTCGGTGGCTTTGAGGCGCTGGCGCAGTTGGTCGGCCGGGAGGGGGAAGTTGCGCGTGGCTACCGATGCGTTGAGTTTTTCGCGCGCAAGGCGGCGCAGGGTCGATGAGCTGAAGGGTTCGATGCGTTCTACCCGATAGTGGCGTCCGGGAAAGTCGGGGGCGGGGTTGCGCCAGAGCATTGTGGATATGTGAAGCCGTTCGCCTCCGCCCAGCCCGCGGGGCATGCATTTCATTACGGCGGGACAGGGTTCGCCTATGGTGTCGCCTACGTTGATGCCTGTGGCTATGGGGTCGATGGTGTGCCCGATTTGCACTGACGATTGGCCCACCGTGTCGGCCCATATCTGGATATCGCCTTCGTGGCCGCGCTCGAGTTCAATCAGCAGCTCCTTACATTCGCCGGGGGTGCCTACGGCTCTTATGGTCTTTGCTCCCGGGAGTTCGGCGGCAACCGCCGATATGTCGAGCATCGGCGAGGCTTTGATTATTATCCTCGGGGCCACCGCGAAGATGGCGGGCAGGAGCGTAGTGACGTCGGGCTGGCATTGGGTGAGGGATATGAGGCGGCGGCCGTCGTGGCCGCGGCGCGCCGGGTCGATGAAGGCGACGTCGAAGCGGCGCGAGGGGTTTTCGGCAAGCCATTGGCGGCAGTCGGAGCAGATGGCTGTGATGTTGGCGAGACTAAGTGCGCGGGCGTTGCTGCCGGCGTGGGCGGCTACGGCCGGTTCGATGTCGAGGCATGTTACCTGGCGGGCCTTGCGCGCCATGTGGAAGGCGTCGATGGCCAGGCCGCACGTAAGGTCGATCACTGTGGCGCCTTCGGGTATCAGCGATGCGTGAAATCGGGCCAGGGCGTCGGAGGTGCATTGCTCGGCGCTCAGGGTGGTGGGGAAGCGGAAGTCGGGGCAAAGCAATGTCGCCGGGAGCTTTTTGGCAGCTCTGCGGCGACATTCGTCTTGCATTATGTCGTAGAGTTCGGACGGATTGCCCCCTGCGCGAAGTATGCGTGAGGCCACATCATCCTTGCTACGCATTAAATTACGTACTGGCTGGAGATTGATTCGTTGTTGTGGACGCGGCGAATCGTGTCGGCAAACATATGGGCCACGGTGAGGATGGTGGCTTTGTGGCACTCCTTGTTGAAGGGAATGGAGTTGGTGAATATCATTTCCGTCAGGGCGCAGTCGTTGATGCGTTCGCTGGCCGGGTCGCTCATGATGGCGTGGCTGCAGAGGGCGCGCACGCTCTTGGCGCCGTTTTCCATCATCAGGTCGGCGGCTTTGGTGATGGTGCCGGCGGTGTCGACCATGTCGTCGATGAGGATCACGTTTTTGTCTTTAACGTCGCCGATAACGGTCATTTTTTCAACAACGTTTGCCTTGGCGCGCTGCTTGTGGCAGAGAATCAGGGGCACGTCGAAATATTTGGCGTAGCTGTTGGCGCGCTTTGCACCGCCGACGTCGGGCGAGGCAATGACGAGGTCCTTGAGCTTGAGGCTTTCGATGTAGGGGATGAATACTGAGGATGCATAGAGGTGGTCGACCGGCACGTCGAAGAAGCCCTGAATCTGGTCGGCATGGAGGTCCATGGTGATTACGCGGTTCACTCCGGCGGCGCTGAGCAGGTCGGCCACGAGCTTGGCGGCGATGCTTACGCGGGGCTTGTCCTTGCGGTCTTGACGGGCCCAGCCGAAATAGGGAATGACGGCCGCTACCGAACGGGCCGATGCGCGCTTTGCCGCGTCGATCATCAGCAGCAGTTCCATCAGGTTGTCGGTGTTGGGGAAGGTGGACTGAACGAGATAGACCTCGCATCCGCGGATTGACTCTTCAAACGATACTTCAAATTCGCCGTCGGCGAAGTGCTGGATGTTCATCTGACCAAGCGGCAGACCGAGGTCTTTGCAGATTTCTTCGGCCATATAGCGCGACTTGGTGCCTGAAAACACCTTGATGGGTGGAAGCTGGGCGTTCATTGTAACTTGTAAGTAAGTGTAAAAATGATTAGGTAAAATTTTAGTGCGCACGGGGGGACTCGAACCCCCACGGATCACTCCACCGGATCCTAAGTCCGGCGCGGCTGCCATTACGCCACGTGCGCCCGTTTGTTTCACTAATTCCGGTGCAAATTTACCACATTCTATCCACGTTTGCAAAATTTTTTTCTTATCTTTGTCGCCGTGAAAGACGAAAAGCCCTCACTGGAATGCCGCCTTCAGGAGCCTTCGAGCCGGCGCGAGGCTTTCGCTGAGCTGATTGACCGGTTCAGCGAGCCGCTGTATTGGCAGATTCGCCGTCTGGTCCGCTCTCATGCCGATGCCGATGACCTGCTGCAAAACACTTTCATGAAGGCCTGGCTGGGCATGGACGGGTTCAGAGGCGACGCGAAGCTGTCGACCTGGCTGCATAA
Organism: uncultured Bacteroides sp.; assembly: GCA_964444045.1. Lineage (GTDB taxonomy): Bacteria > Bacteroidota > Bacteroidia > Bacteroidales > Muribaculaceae > UBA3263. The sequence goes on along the minus strand of CAYUFQ010000025.1, from coordinate 10,359 downwards.
AATCGCCATCAACGAGTCTCTGACGTTTCTGGAGCAGGAAAAGCGGCGTGCGGCCGAGAGCCTCGGGTCAGAAACCGGTGCGGGCGCCGCTGCTATCGCGGCCGAGGAGTGGGTTGACGGCGACAAGGCGGCCGCGCTTCTGCGCCGGGCCGTGGAGAGCCTGCCCGCCAAGCAGCAGCTGGTTTTCAACATGAAGTATTTCGATGAGATGAAATATGAGGATATCGCCGAGATTACCGGCACCTCGGTCGGGGCGCTCAAGGCTTCGTATCATCTGGCGATGAAAAAAATCGAGCAGATTATCCGGTTGCATGGTTAAACCTTTTGCCGTTTCGACAGTCATTAGAATAAACTAATCATTTATGACAGAAAAACCTTCAAAATCCACGCATGATGAAGCCCTGCCGAAAAGCAACGGCATGACGGTGCCCGACGGTTATTTCGCCGACTTCAAGACCCGCATGATGGCCCGGCTGCCCGAGATGCCTGCAGTGGCCGAGGCCACAGAGCGCACCCGCTGGCAGAAGCTGAAGCCATATGTGTATATGGCGGCGATGTTTGCCGGGGCATATCTGATGCTCAACCTGTTCACTATATCCGAGAAGTTCAGGCCCGCATCGTCGCTGACGGCATCGGCTGACCCGGCGCCGTCGGAGCTGCTGGCCGAGGTGGTCAACACCGGCACCCTGGCCTACGTTGACGATTACATATCGATAGATGAATACGACCTGTATGACGACCTGTATGAGTCCGGTTATGAAATCCCCGAATAATAAACTGATGAATATGAAGATACTACGTCTGCTTCTGGTGATGCTCGTAATGCTCCCGTCGGTGGCTTCGGCCAAGGGCAAGAAATCTCACGGCCCGGCCGACGGCGACCGGAAGGAATGGATGCAAAAAATGAAGGAGTTCAAACACTCGTTTCTGGTCGGCGAGCTCGATTTGAGCGAGCGCCAGAGCGAGGAGTTCTTCAAGCTCTATGACGAGATGGAGCGCGAGCGCTTCGAAGTGGACCACCGGGTGCGCGAGCTGCAGAAGGCGGTGCTGAAAAAAGACGCCAACCCCACCGACAGGCAGCTCGACGAGTGCATAACGGCGCAATACGGGATGCTTCAGGCCATGGCCGACATTGACCGCAAGTATGAGCCGGAGTTCCGCAAGATTCTGAGCAAGCGCCAGCTGTGTAAATTGCCGCAGGCCGAGCGTGAATTCCAGCGCAAGCTGATGGAGAGCCGGCGCGACTGTCCGCCCCCTCGCCGCAATGGAAAGTAAAGAACTTTTTATCGATTCATTATGAAATTAAGGAATCTGGCAGCCGCAGGGCTGCTTCTCGCTAACGCATTTACGGGTTTTGGGGCGATGCCTTCAAAGCCCGATTTTGCATATCCGCAGAGTGTGAGCGCCGATGCGCGTAAAGAGCTTGCCTCGGCCCTGAAGTCGGGCAAGGATGTGAAGGCCGTGCGCGCCATGATGAACTATGCGCTGGCGCAGGCGGCTATCGATGCCGAATCGGCCGACTCGATAGCGGCATTCATCGCCGCCAACCGCGCCGGGCTGAAAACCGACGGGGCCAAGGCCGTGGCCGACCTGCTTATAGGCCGGATTAAGGATAGCGACTCGCTGACTCTGGCTGCCATCAACACCTACACCGAAGCCCTGCGTGAGGCCAGGACGGCCGACTGGCGCGAGGTGGTTGCCGCCGACGTGAAGTTCTTTCCCTCGCTCTATGACTTCGCGGTGACGCTCACCGATAATGACTCGCTGCGCTCGGCGGCTATGGAGTATAATGCCGGCAGGCCGTATCCGCTCGTGTATATGGCGCTTGAGGAGGCGGTAGATTACGATGAGCTGCTCGAGGTGCGCAAGCGCTTCGAGGGCGAGGATGCTGAAGCATACGTGCTGGCCGACCTTGCCCGCTTTGCTTACGATTTTGACCGGCGCCGCCAGGTCTATGAGCTATGCAAGGCCAGCCGGTCGAAGCTGACCGACGTGCTCGAAACGGCCGAGACCTACCTTACGCGCCCCGAGGCCGAAATCAGCGGCCGGGCGGTGGTGGGCAAAGGGCAGACGTATAAGCTGCGGCTCCGGGCAGTGTGCGTGCCCGAGGTGACCGTTACCGTGAGGATGAAACAGCCGGCGGAATCGGTCGTGACTACCCGAAAAATCGCCATTCAGGGCAGCGGAGTGTATCAGGCCGACACAGTGATTGACCTGCAGTTCGACCAATACGGCGAATACACGCTCACCCCTTCGTTTGCCGGAACGGATAAGGCGGGTAACCGCGGCCAGATCACCGTCAACGTCACCGACATGATGATTGCCCAGCAGGTTTTCGGCAAGGATACCGAGCGGCTGGCCTTCAACGCCATGAACGGCAAGCGGCTCGAAGGGGTGAATTTCACGGTTAACCGCAACAGGCTCAGCGCCGCGCTGGGCAGCGACAGATACACCCCGTCGATTTACGTCGACAACGGTTATGAAGCATCTGCAGGATGGAACTATTCGGTGAATGTGGTGACCGACCGCGCCATATATCATCCGGGCGACACGCTCCGCTTCGCCGCCACCTCCATGCAGACCCGACCGGGCGAACGCACCGTGGCCCGGGGGCGCTCCTTGTTGGTGACGCTGCGCGACGCCAACTATCAGACCGTCGACACCATGCGATGCGTCAGCGATGATTTTGGCCGCATCAGCGGCTCGTTCGTGCTCCCTTCCGAGGGGCTCACCGGGCGTTTCATGCTCAACGTCGGAAGCTATGCCTCGCGCGGCGTGATGGTGACTGACTACAAGGCGCCTACATTCGACGTTGAGATGACGGCCAGCCGCCTGTCGGCCGGCGAAGTGGAGCTCAACGGAGTGGCCCGGGGCTATAACGGATTTCCGGTAGGCGATGCGCGGGTGGCCATTTCGGTCGATAAGTTGCCGCAATGGATATGGTTCCGCAATTTCCGCAACGCAAGCATGAAGACTCTGGCCACCGACACCGTCACTACGGCTGCCGACGGCACGTTTACCGTCCGCCTGGCCATTCCGGCCGAAGGGAATCTGTCGGCCTCGGCCGTGGTGACCTCGCCTGCCGGCGAGAGCCACGATGCCGCCTGCTTCCTGCCGCTGCGCAAGTATATGATATCGGCCAACGTGGCCGAATTCGTGCTTGCGGGCGAGGCTCCGGAGGTGAGCGTCACCGATGCGCGGGGGCGCCGGGCCGACGTTGCCTGCCGCCTCACGCTCACTGCGGCCGACGGCGCCGAAATCGCGCCCGATGCCTCATGGAGCAACGTGCCCTCCGGCCGATATGCGCTGCAGATAGCGGCCGAGGATGCCGACACCGTGCGTCAGAACCCTGTCTACGTCTACCGCCTCACCGACAAGATGCCGCCGCTCGAAACCGCTCTGTTCGTGCCGCGCGGCAGCGTCAGCTCGGGCGATTCACTGCTGGTGGGCACCTCGTATGCCGACTCGCATATACTCTACACCCTCTACACCCCCGACGGCATCATCGAGCAGCGCACCCTCACGCCCCGGCAGGGCAACTTCACCCTTCGGCCGGAATTGCCCGAAGGAGTGGACCGTGCGCAAATCACACTGCTGACCGTGCGCGACTATGCGTTCAGCGAACACTCCGTCAGCGTGACCCGCCCCGACGTTGCCCGGCGGCTTAACATCGAGGTGGAGTCGCTGCGCGACCGCGTGACTCCGGGCGACCACGAAACCTGGACCATACGGGTCACCGACAATCTCGGCCAGCCGGCCACTGCCGCCGTGATGGTCGACGTTTACTGCAAGGCGCTCGATGCCCTGCAGCCGATGGCATGGAGTTTCTATGCGCCGAGTTCATATTATGGCAAGAATCTCAGCTTCAACCGCAACTGGCGGCTATCCGAAAGCGCCCGGTGCAATTCGGTTGTAAGCTCTCCGTATAATCTTGCTTCGCTCTCGCCCTACTTCATCACTTACGGAATGGAGTGGCCGGGCGCGGTAAGGCTCTATTACAAAAGAGGAGTCATGTACAATGCGGCTGATATGAAAATGAGCATGGCGGCCGGAGTGAATGATGCGGTAATTACCGAAGCAGAAGATATGGAGCTTTGCGAGGACGCGGTGGCCTTCGACGGTGCCGCCGAGTCCGGGGCTCCGGTTGCCGGAGTGGCCACATCCGCCTCGGCCGATGCCCCCGCCTCGGCCGACGACGGCAGCTATCGCCTGCCCGAGGTGGCGGTGGCTCTGTGGGAGCCGGTGCTGACCACTTCGGCCGACGGCACGGCCCGCATCAGCTTCACTGTGCCCGATGCCAACACCTCCTGGGCCGTCAGGGCGCTTGCCTACGACCGGAGGCTGCTCAGCGGAGTGTTCGGCGCCGACATCATCGCCTCGAAGCCCGTGATGGTGCAGCCCCAGCTGCCCCGCTTCCTCCGCGCCGGCGACCGCATTGAGCTGCGCGCGTCGGTGATGAACAACACCGACTCCACAGCCTCCGTGAACTCGTTTATCGAAATCTACAGCACCTTGAACGATGCCGTGCTGAGCCGCCGCGACTTCACCGACACCCTTGCCGCCGGCGCATCGGCCTGCATATCTATCGAGCTGCAGGCGCCCGACGATGCCTCGATGATCGGAGTGCGGACGCGCGCCACTGCCGGCCGCTTCACCGACGGCGAGCAGAGCATCCTGCCGATTCTGCCTGCCGACATGACCGTCAGCACCGGCACTCCGCTCTTCATGCCCGCCGACTCTACCGCTACTGTCATCGAGGTGGGGCGCGGCGGAGCGCTCACGTTCACGGCCAACGCCGTGTGGGAGTGTGTGGCCGCCTTGCCCGGGCTGCAGGTTTCGGGCAGCCGCAGCGCCTTCAGCGCCACTTCATCCCTCTATTCAGCCGCCGCGGCCCGCGGCCTCCTGCGCCAGTATCCGCAAATCGGCTCGGCGCTCCACCGCTGGCAGCAGGAGGGCGACTCGGCGCTGATGTCGCGCCTCGAGCGAAATGACGACCTGAAGATTGCCCTGCTCAGCGCCACTCCATGGGTGGCGGCCGCCCAGAGCCAGAGCGAACAGCGGGCGCGCCTGCTCCTGCTCTTCGACCGCAAATTAACCGACCAGACCATTGGCGATGCCGCAAATACCCTGGGCAAACTCGTCAGAAACGGCGGCCTGGCCTGGACCGAAAATTCCGCCGAGCCGTCGCCGTGGGTCACCCTCAGGGTGCTGGCGTCGCTCGGCCAGCTCAAGCGCATGGGCTACCTGCCCAAGTCGGCCGCGCTCAACCGGATAATCACCGATGCGGTGACGTATCTCGACGACGTGGTGGGCCGCGCTTATGCCGCCGACAAAACGGCGGCCTCGATGCCCTACGTGCTCATGCGCTCCCAGTTCTCCGACATCAGGCAGAACCTGCCCGCACGCCGGGCCTCGGCCCTGACGGTGCAGAACCTCGTGGGCCACTGGCGCGACCTTTCGCCCGAGGGGGTGGCCCAGGCCGCGATAATTCTCAACGAAAACGGCTATAAGGCCACGGCTCGCGAGCTCATCGAGTCGCTCCGGCAATACGAAGTGTGGAAGTATCGCGCCATATCGCCCTGGTATCTCGAGGCGTTCAAGGCCGTTGAGCCGTCGGCGCCCGAGGTCGACGCGATGCGGTCGGCCTATATTGCCCGCAAGCACAGCATGGAGTGGGGCAGCGGCCAGGCTGCCACCGACCTTATCAGCGCCATCCTCACGTCGGGCACCGACTGGCTCATTCCCGGCGCCAACGAGCTCGAGGTGAGGGTTGACGGCACTCCGGTCAATCCCGATGCCGGGTCGGTGCTCGGCGAGTTCCGGCTCAACCTGCCCCGGGGCGGCCGGGTAGAGATAGTCAAGGGCCGATTTCCGGCGTGGGGTGGGGTGTACACCTCCGCGGTCGACTCCGTTGCCTCGGTCGAGCCGTTTGCCTCGGAAAATCTGTCGGTTACCCGCACCATATCCGGCGAAATGAAGGTTGGCGGCAAGGTGAAGATCACCCTTACCCTCAAGGCCGCTACCGATATTGACTTCGTGGTGGTGCGCCAGCCCCGCTGCGCCTCGCTCGAGCCCGTTGACCAGCTGCCGTCAACTCTGTGGCTCGGCCGGCTCAACGCCTATCGCGAGCCCTGCCCCGCCGAAACCAACTGGTTCTTCAACCGCCTGCTCAAGGGCGAAACTACCATTACCGAAGAGTTCTACGTCACTGCCTGCGGCCGCTTCGCCCTGGCTCCGGCCGAGGCCCAAAGCCAGTATGCGCCCGAATTTCAGGCCCACACCTCGGGCATGGAGGTGACCGTTTCAGAATAAATTCGTATCTTTGCAATCATGAACTTAGAGAGGATAGCTTTTTTCGCAGGGTCGTTCAATCCCTTCACCATAGGCCATCGGTCGGTGGTTGAGCGCGCGCTCGAACTGTTTGACAGGGTGGTGATAGGCATTGGCCTGAATGCCGGTAAGCCCGACTGCGGCAACATGGAGCAGCGCGTGGCCGACATCCGCGACGTGTTCGGCGACAATCCCCGGGTGGAGGTGGAGGCTTACTCCGACCTTACCTGCGAGGCCGCCCGCCGATGCGGCTGCACCCACCTGCTGCGCGGTGCCCGCACCGTGGCCGACTTTGAATACGAGCGCACCCTGGCCGACATTAACCGCAACCTTTCGGGCCTCGAAACCGTTATTCTTTTTACCTTACCCGAACATTCGTTTATCAGTTCCTCGCTGGTGCGCGACCTGAGCCGCCACGGCAGGGAAGTAACAGAATATCTGCCACAATAATAATATGAAAATCAAACACATCCTCTATGCCTCGATGCTCTGCGCCGCCGTTCCGGCTCAGGCTCAGATGGTCTTTCCCCCCGAAAAGAAACTGCAGCTCACCACTGCCATAATCGATAATTATTACGTCGACACGCTCAATGTCGACAAGGTGATAGAGCAGGGCATCATAGCCATGCTCAAGGAGCTCGACCCTCATTCGTCGTACACCACCGCCGAAGAGACCAAGAGCCTCACCGAGCCGCTCAACGGCAACTTTTCGGGCATCGGCGTGCAGTATCAGATGGTGCAGGACACCGTCTACGTGATTCAGGCCGTGCCGTCGGGCCCGTCGGAAAAGGTTGGCATCATTCCCGGCGACCGCATCGTGGCGGCCGACGACACCGTTATCGCCGGCCGCAACATGCCAACGTCGAAAGTAATGAAGTATCTGCGCGGCCCCAAGGGCTCGATAGTGAACCTCAAGGTGGTGCGCCGCTCCGAGCCCGACACCCTGCTCTTCAGGGTGAAGCGCGACGACATTCCGCTCTATACGGTCGATGCCTCCTATATGGCCGACCCCACCACCGGCTATGTGCGCATAACCTCATTCGGCGCCGAAACCCTCAAGGAGTTCAACAGCGCGCTCGCATCATTGAAGAAGAAAGGGATGAAAAACCTGATAATCGACCTTCAGGACAATGGCGGCGGCTACCTTTCGGCGGCCGTGGATCTGGCCGAGCAGTTTCTGCCGTCGGGCCAGACCATCGTCTACACCGAGGGGCTCAACCAGCCCCGCCAGGTCTATGCGGCGGGCAAATCGTCGCCCGACCTCAATTCGCGCATCGTGGTGCTCGTCAACGAATATTCCGCCTCGGCCTCCGAAATCCTTTCGGGCGCCCTGCAGGATAACGACCGCGGCGTGATAGTGGGCCGGCGCACTTTCGGCAAGGGCCTGGTGCAGCGGCCATTCCCGTTTCCCGACGGGTCGATGATACGCCTCACCACCGCCCGCTACTTCACCCCCTCGGGCCGGAGCATCCAGAAGCCCTACGAGAAAGGCCGGTCAGATGCCTACGGCCTCGACATAGCAAACCGCTATAAGCACGGCGAGTTCTACTCGGCCGACTCAATCAAGCTCGACGAGAACCTCAGGTTTCATACCCGCGGCGGCCGCACGGTGTATGGCGGCGGTGGCATCATGCCCGACCGCTTCATTCCGGTCGACACCACCGCAATTACCAAATACTTCCGCGAGCTCCGCGCCAAAAACGTGATTAACCAGTACGTGGTCGACTTCGTGGAGCAGAACCGCAGCAGCCTGAAGCAGACCTATGGCGATGAGGAGGCTTTTCTGGCCCGCTTTGCCGTGACGCCCGAGATGGAGCGCGACTTCATTGCCCTCGGCGAGCGGCTCGGAGTGGAGCCCGACCGGGAGGAATATGACCTGAGCCGCGACCTGATTATCGGCAACATCAAGGGCCTGATTGGCCGCGACCTCTTCACCGTGGCCACCTACTACCGGGTCATGAACCCCATGAGCCCCACCTATCGCGATGCCTTGCAGCTGATCAACAATCCCGAAGACTATCGCAAACTGCTCCGTCCGTGATTATGAAACGCATCTGCTCCCTGTTTCTGCTCTGCTGCATGGCGGTGCTGGCCATGGCCGCCAAGGGCAACCCCGAAATTGAGTTCGAAACCCTCAGCCACGACTTCGGCACCATTCGCGAGGCCGACGGCAAGGTGACCTGCACCTTCCGCTACTCCAACACCGGCTCCGCGCCCCTGGCCCTCACCTCGGTGTCGGCCCCGTGCAGCTGCACCAAGACCGCCTTCTCCCCCCGGCCGCTCGCTCCCGGCAAGTCGGCCGAAATCACCGTCACGTTCACTCCCGCCGACATGGCCGGCGAGTTCATGCGCTCAATCTCCGTGTGGACCAACGTCCGCACCGACTCCGGCCGGAAGAAAAAAGTCACCCTGAAAATATCGGGAACGGTGATTCCCGACAGATGATTGAAAAAAACTCAACACCGATGAAACGCTTCCTCTTTTCCACTCTCGGAGCCTGCACTCTGGCTCTCGCCGCCGGCGCCCAGGTGCGCTGGCTTCAGACCGAACAGGACCTCGGCGCATTCAGCGAAGACCTCGGCGCGGTCGATGCCGTGTTTTCAATGGTAAATGACTCCGACGCCCCGGTGCGCATTCTCGATGCCCGCGCCACCTGCGGCTGCACTCAGCCCGAAGTGCCGCGCGAGGCCATCGCTCCGGGCGATACGGCCCGCATCGTGGTGAAATATCTTGCCTCGGGCCGCCCCGGCCGCTTCAGCAAAAACATCTACGTGCGCACCTCGGCCGACCGCTCCCGCCAGCAAACCCTCACCATCAGCGGCACCGTGATAGGCGCGTCGGCCACTCTCGCCTCGCGCTATCCCGTCGCCGCCGGCCCGCTGAAAATGCGTTCGTCGTCGGCCGGATTCGGCGAAGTGATGCGCGGAAAGCTCAAAACGGTGTTTATCGAGGTCTATAACCAGAGCACCGACACCGTGTGCCCCTCCGTTGCCGGCCTGCCCGACTATATCAGCTGCACCATCACTCCCCAGGCCGTCCCGCCCGGCCAGCAGGCCCAGCTGGCCCTGACCCTGCAGACTCTCGGGGTGCCCGACTGGGGCATAACCAACGGCAGCTTCTCGTTCACCCCGGCCCGGGGGGAAAACCCGGTGGAGGTTGACTACTTCATGATTGTGAGCGAGGACTTTTCGCAGCTCACTCCCGGCCAGCGCCTCAACGCCCCGGTGGTGGAGCTCGCGCCCGCGCGCATCGACCTGGGCCAGGTGCCCGCCGGCTCCGTGCATCAGTGTGAGCTCACGGTGAAAAACACCGGCAAATCCCCCCTGCTGATACGCCGCCTCCAGGTGGTCGACGATGCCATCACCTCGGCCACCATATCGTCCGATAAAATCAAGGCCGGCAAGAGCGCCACGATAAAACTCACCGTCGACCCCTCAAAGGCCCGCAACGACTTCATCAACGCGCGCGTAACCCTCATCACCAACGACCCCTTCAACCCCCTGGTCGTTGGCCGCGTCACTGCCGAAATATTACCTAACTGACATCCTGCCGTGAATCATCCCGAAAACGCTGCCGACTATAAAGGCCTCACCGTAAATCCGGGGGTGGCCCAGCCCCCCGTCACCAACCCCTACCTGACCCGCCTGCGCCGCAAGCCCCTCCCCTCGGCCGCCGAAATGACCGAGGGCATCCTCAAGGGCGACGTGACAATGCTGTCGCGCGCAGTGACGCTCGTTGAGAGCGTCAACCCCGACCATTACGCCAAGGCCCAGGAGGTAATCGAGAAGTGCCTGCCCCATAGCGGCCGCTCGCGCCGCATCGGCATCACCGGAGTGCCCGGCGCCGGCAAGAGCACCAGCATCGACGCCTTTGGCCTCCACGTGCTCAAGGGGGGCGGCAAGCTCGCCGTGCTCGCCGTCGACCCCTCGAGCGAGCGCACCAAGGGGAGCATTCTCGGCGACAAGACGCGCATGGAGAAGCTCTCAACCCATCCCGACGCATTTATCCGCCCCAGCCCCTCGGCCGGAT
>CAYUFQ010000024.1:0-15922 GCA_964444045.1 uncultured Bacteroides sp. | reverse complement strand
TCAAGTACGTCACCCAGCTTAAGGAGCAGCGGATACCTACTTTCGTATTCTTCTGCAACCTGCCCCAGTGGGTCAAGGAGCCCTACCGGCGCTATCTCGAAAACAAAATCCGCTCTACCTGGAACTTCAGCGGCACGCCCATTAACCTCTTCATGCGCGAGAAATGAAGCGGCTCAAAAGCACGCCCAAGCCATATAAGCTCGGAGTGGCACTGAGCGGCGGAGGCGCACGCGGATTCGCCCACATAGGCGCCATGCGCGCCCTGCACGAGCTCGGACTCACGCCCGACGTCATAGCCGGGGTGAGCGCCGGAAGCGTCGTGGCCACGTTCTATGCCTCCGGCCTGCTCAACGACCGCTACTCCGACCCGCTGGTGAGGATGTTTTCAGGCGCCCGGTTTTCGAAATTCGCGGAGATGCACATGCCCCGCGAGTCGCTCTTTTCGCTCAACCGCTTCAAGCGGCTCATCGAGGCCACGCTGCCATACAGAAATATCGAAGACCTGCCGATAAAGACGGTGGTATGCGCCACCGACCTCGACAACGGCACCAAAGAGGCATTCACCTCCGGCCCGATTGCCGAGCGGGTTATTGCCTCATGCTCGATTCCGATAGTGTTCGAACCGGTGGTCATCAACGGACGGCGCTACGTCGACGGCGGAGTGCTGCACAACCTGCCCTCATGGGCCATACGCCATATGTGCGACACTCTGATAGGCATAAACTGTTCGCCGATGTATTCCACCCAACCGGCCAGAAACATCATGGAAATAGCCCAGCGCTCATACACGCTGATGTCGAAACACAACGTGATTCCCGACCTTGAGCTCTGCGACACTGTTATCAACCTCACCGAAACGGCCACCCACCGGGTGTTCTCCTTGAAAGACCTCGAACTGATTGTCGAGTCAGGCTATCTCACCACCCTCCGCACCCTCCGCTGATTTCCGGAGGAGCACCCTCCCCCCAAAAACAATAGCACTGTCGGCTCCGCGTAGCGCATATATGCTTCGCGGAGCCGACGGTTTATAGGACTGAGGGGAATCAGCGCAGGCGTATTTTGCGGCCGATCGTGAGTTTCGAAGTGGTGGAGAGGCCGTTGAGCCGACACAGGTTGCTGACGGTGGTGCCGTTGCGCGAGGCTATGCGGCTGAGGGTGTCGCCACGACGTATGGTATAGTAGCTTGCGCGACCCTTGGAAGATGAGCCGCCTTTAGATGCGGGCGCGGCCTGGGCATACTGTTCAGCCGAAGGCGCATAGTCGCGCGCATCCATATAAGTATTCTTTGTGAAGAGATATTTGTCGGTGTGGGTGGTGTTGTTGGCAAAGTCGAATATTGCCGCGGGGTTGATTGCATAGCCCATGTAGCGCGTCTCGAAATGGAGATGCGGGCCGGTGGAGCGGCCGGTGTTGCCGCCGAGGGCTATGGGGTCGCCGGCCTTTACATCCTGGTCAGGCTCCACAAGGAAGCGGCTCAGGTGGCCATATACCGTTTCAAGCTGATTGTTATGGCGAATCACCACGTACATGCCGTAGCCCTTGCGGCGGCCTTCGTTCTTCACAAGGCGCACGCGGCCATCGAAAGCGGCGTAGATAGTGTCGCCGATCTGCACCTTCAGGTCAATACCCTTGTGCATTCGGCGGAAACGCCTGCGGTAGCCATAGGGCGAAGTGACGTAGGTCGGAGCGGTGGGCATGTGGAATCCGGCAACGTTGAGCTGCACGCTGTCGGCCACCTCCATGCCGGCATAGCAGTTAACCATACCCGATGACCAGCCTTCGGTGTAGATATCCATTTCGGGTTCATCCTCATCGGGGAAGAGATTGTCGAGAAACGCAGAGGTATCTTCCACCTTAATCTGATTGCCTATGTTGAGCTGGCCGGCAATCAGGTCGGAGTGTTGCTGACGGTGGGCATCGGGCGGAGTGACCTCATCGGAGGCAGCGGCTGCGAGCACGCAGCCTGCCGTTGAGAGGGCGGTAAGATAAAGCTTGCGGAATATATTGTGCATTATAATCGTATCTGTGAATAAAAAATGATTGGTTGCAAAAAATGTCGGTCGAAACGGTAGCCTCAGCTCAGTTCGTCGGGCTCGTAGGTGTAGGTAATCCACGAGGGAGTGTAGTCAAAAATCTCTTCGGGCCGGAAGAAACGCCGCAGCTCTATCCCGGCATTCTCAACGGAATCGGAGGCATGGACCACATTCTCCTGCCCGCTCATGCTGAAATCGCCGCGAATGGTGCCGGGCAAGGCCTTGCGGCCGTTGGTCGCTCCGGTCATCTGACGCACTACCTCAACGGCATCCTTGCCCCAAAGCGCCATCACGATGACGGGCGACGCCTTCATCGAGCGGAGCAGGCTGGGGAAAAACGGACGGTCGACAAGATGGGCGTAGTGCTCGCGGAGAATTTCGTCAGAGAGCTGCATCATCTTCATGCCGCGGATAACCAGACCTTTTTGCTGAAAGCGCTTGGTGATTTGGCCTACGAACCCATGGAGCACGGCCGAGGGCTTGAGAATGACGAGGGTAGTTTCCATACTTTTTTGAGGAGAATTAGCTAAGGTTCTAAATAATAATGCGCAAATATACGAAATTATTGCGAACCGCGAAAACCTTAAACTGTTAAAAAATCCAATCAGCCACCCAAAAACCGCTATCTTAACCAAATCCGAAACAGAGAATCGTTCAGAAAATATTTTGTGTTTTTCTTAACAGACTTGTCAACCGAAATCAGTCCATGATTTTTGAGAATCTTCAGATATGCAGTCAGAATATTCGTCGGCAACCCGCTTTTTGCTCTGATTTCGGGCATCGTCATACCACAATCGCCATCGGCAAGCGCATTCAGTATTTGCTGGGAATAGGTAGGCTGTCCTTGATAGATAATCCTGAACTTGTCGGAGAAAAAAGACAGAAGAATCCGCAAATCACGCGACGGGGCATCATTAAGTTCCATTATATCGCGAATAAGATTCACAGACTTCACAACCGGCGGAAGCAACTTAAACATGGATAATGCCCGCTCGCAATCGTCGCGGCCAAACATCTGCTTTACATAATCTTCCGAAACCGGATTAAGATACATTTTTTTCAACCCTTCAAAAAAAGGAGCTTCATATTCAAAAAGCGCAGGCACAACTTTACTTGCAGACGCAATCATCATAGGAGCGCCATCGCCATAAAGGTAGCGGCGAAGCCTGAACTGCTCGTCATATGAGCATCTCTGCAAATAATAATCCATATCATCTATAAAAACGACAGATGCCTTTTCACTCACGCACAAGTCGATTATATAGTCGGAAGAAAAAATCGTACGGCCATCAATCCATATGCCGTCTTGCGCCGCCCACAATTGGTATAACCGGCGTAGCAATGTTGTCTTACCTGAGCCATCTTGGCCAATAATAATCGTAGGCTGCGGAATTGAAGAGCCCACACTTGATATCATCTCCAATTTGATTGCATCAAATACATCTTCATTCACACCGAATGAAGATGACAACCCTATTCTCCTCATCCCGGTCTGCATCATTCAACGAAGTTATAATACCACCACTTTTTAAGCAACGGGGACCTAAAGCGTCTCACACCTCCGTCCACACGCATAACATACCCGTCATGCTCAATCATATTAAGAATAGTGCTCACCTCATTGTCGGCTTTAATAAGGGAGCTGTTAGTATAGCCTACATATATCGCGAGCAGCTGTTCCCGCGTCAATCCTTGGTCAGCTTTACACAATTCCTTCAATAGCAACCTTGCACCATCTTCCTGTCCATTATATTCAGTCAGCCGTTCCGACCATGTGCTGAAGTCTTCGCTCCTGGTAACTTTGCTGAAAGCGGCATCTATCATCTGCCCGGTAATCCCCGTTGCTGCGCCCGGAAAATTCTTGATATGAGTAAACATCAACTGGATAAAATAGGGTATGTGCCACTCTATCCTGTCTAAAAGGAATCTTATCATCTCTTCACTGAGGGGGACCCGCTCCGCATCAGACAGAGCAATAAGAAGGCCTGTCGCTTCTTCTTCAGACAAGGCATCAAAATCAAAAGTCACCAAATCGTTTATGGTCATCGACAGATTTCTTATACGCGTGAAATTATGCAAACCGACGGAGCCGCAAAAAATCCATCTTATCCTGCTATCCGTCACTTGCCGCAAACTTCTGAACCAATTTAAGAAAAATTCTGCCTCTCGATGCAAGTTGTCGCCACGGTCAAGAATGTTGAGAAAAAGTGTCAACTCATCAATAACAATGAGAGAGTCTTTTGTATGGTCAATTACTTCCGAAAGAGAAGCATATAGATTTTCAGAAGTATCAGGTCGTGAAAAATCAAATTTCACTGGTCCGATACCCTTCACACCCTCTATTATTCTGGAAATAAATCCTCCAGCCACGCTTGCAGCCTCAGCCCATATACCTGATCTGTCAAACTCATCAATAAGTATCCGCAGAAACTCATCGCGACTGCGCACCCCTTCAAGATCAATATACACGCAATTCCAACCGCTTGCCCTCTTTTCTTCAATCAACCTTTTGGCAAATGATGACTTTCCTATTCTCCTTGGCGCCGACAAGGCAAGAGAATGATTGGAATCCAAATAATTATGAGCACGTGCGAGTTCATGCGTCCGGCCATAAAAATCCTCACCGGTAACGGGTGGGCCTACTCTGTTTGCGATTGCCATAGTTAAGCTCTATTTAGTTTGTCACCGCAAAGATATATAAAATTATTTATATATAAAAATATTTATACATAAATTTTCTTATCCATAGCGCTTCTTATGTAAAGCGGCACCCGGGATGTCATGTGGAGGCATCCCGGGTGCAATCAGGTGTATGAGATGTGGAATCAGATTATCGAGTTCTTTTTGGTCCACTCAACCAACTCGGGAATGCGGGCAAAGGCCATGCCGGTGACGGTGTCGGCGCAACCGTAGTACACGGCCAGACGGCCGGTTTCGGGGTCGTGGAGCGCCGCACAAGGGAAGCAGACGTTGGGCACGTCGCCCGTCAGCTCGTAAATCTCGCGGGGAGAAATCAGATATGGACCCGAACGGGCAAGCACCTTCCAGGGCTGCTCGAGGTCGAGCAGCGCCGAGCCGAATGCGTAGACGTAGCCGTTGCATGAGCGGAGCACGCCGTGGTAGATGAGCAGCCAGCCCTCGGAGGTTTCGATGGGAATGGGGCCGGCGCCGATTTTCATGCACTGCCAGGCGCTATCCTCGAACGCGGCGGGAGCCATGACGTGGCGATGATGCCCCCAGAACTCCATGTCGGGCGATTCGCTGTAGAAAATGTCGCCGAAGGGGGTATGGCCCGTGTCGCTCGGACGCGACAGCATGGCAAACCGGCCGTTGATTTTGCGCGGGAACATTACGCCATTGCGGTTATAGGGCAAAAAGGCGTTTTCGAGCTGATGGAACGTTTCGAAATCGTCGGTCCATGCCACTCCGATTGTGGGTCCGTGATAGCCGTTGCACCAGGTTACGTAATAGCGGCCCTCGATTTCGGCCACGCGGGGGTCATAGCCATACACCCACTCGGCTATTTCGGGGTCGGCGCCCTCGAGATGGAAGTCTTCTTCCGAGATATCCCATTTCAGGCCATCTACCGAAAAGCCCACATGGATGCGCATACGGCGGTTGGTGTCGTCGCAGCGAAACACTCCGGCATAATTGTATTTCCCTTTTTTGAAAGGCACCACTGCCGAGTTGAAAATTGAGTTGGAGGTCGACAGCAGATTGCGCGGAATCACCGGATTCATGCTGTAACGCCACATCACGTCATTGCATCCCTCGGGACGCTCTTCCCAGGGCATATCGGGCAACGGTTGGCCCATGATTTTGAGTTCGCTCATTTTTAAAAGTCTTATTTATATTAGAGGGTTTCTGTATTTTCTTCAGCTATGATTTCGCTCTTGACAGCTTCGGAGGCCGAGTCGGGGCCGTCGTCGGTATGGGTGAACGGGATGATGCGGGCGAGGATAAACGCCGGCACTGCCATGACAAGGGCCATGGTGAAGAACATCTCGTAGCCGAGCTTATTGCAGAGCCAGCCGCTGATCATGCCCGGAATCATCACTCCGAGGTTCATTATCGCCGAGGCGAAAGCATAGTGGGCCATAGAGTGACGCCCCGGAGCCACCTGCTGCATCATGAACATGGTCAGCCCGACGTAGCCGAAGCCGTAGCAGAAATATTCGAGCACGAGGCCTCCGCCTATCACCACGATATTCTGCGGCTGGAACATGGAGAGCAGAAGGTAGATGACGAAGGGCACATTGAACACGCACACCAGCAGAAACAGCACGCGCTTAAGCCCGAAGTGGGCGATGAAGTAGCCGCCAAGAATCGAGCCCACGATGAAGGCTATGGTGCCGAACGTGCCGTAGACGATGCCTATCTGGCTATCCGACAGCCCCAGGCCGCCTATGGCAGCCGACGCCTTGAGAAACAGCGGCACGATTTTGATTGCAAACCCTTCGGTCAGGCGATAGCAGATGATGAAGGCCACATAGAGCCATATGTATTTCTTTTTGAAGAAGTCGGCCAGCACATGGCGCATCTCGGTCATCGCCTCCTTCATGGAGTGCACCTCCTTGTCAGGCCTCGGAGTGACCGGGAGCATGAACCGGTGATATATGGCGAGAACAATCAGCAGGGCGCCGATTATGCCCATGATAATCATCCATGCATAGACGGGGGCATTGCTGGCATGCGTTTTCTTGAACATGCCTATAAGCATGCCGGCCAGGGCAACGAGGCCGCCGTTGGCCACCACCTTGGCGAGGTTATAGAATGCACCCTGCCAGCCGATGTAGGTCGACTGCGTGTTTTTATCGAGCGCCGAGAGATATACGCCATCGGTTGCAATATCGTGAGTGGCGCCTGAGAATGCCACTATACCCATCACGGCTATGCACCAGGCGAAAAAGTCAGGCAGCGGCAGCAGAAACACCAGCAGGGCGAAGCAGAAGCCCGATATCGCCTGAGTGGCCACGACGAAGTTGCGCTTGGTCCAGTAGATCTCGAGCAGGGGGCTCCAGATGAATTTGAGGGTGTAGGGCAGGATAATCAGCGAGGTCCAGAAGGTAATCTGCGTTTCATCGACGCCGAGGTCGGCAAACATGATGACGGCAACGAGATTGAGGGCCACGAAAGGGAGCCCCATGGCAAAGTAGACCGACGGCACCCATGCCAGCGGATTGACCTTACGCCGGCCTGCGCCGCGCGATGATGATGAATCGGTTTTGTGTGAGATTGCGGTATTCATGATTTATTGCTCAGTGCGTAAAGGGTGGCTATTTCCTGCGGCCAGAGCGAGGGCGCGGGCGTTTCGAGTATGAGCGGAATATTATCCATGCGCGGGTCGACCATAAGCATTTCGAAGAATTTGCCGCCTATGGCTCCGGCTCCGAGGCTTTCATGGCGGTCAACGTGCGAGCCGAGCCCCTTCTTGCTGTCGTTGAGATGCATCGCGCTGAGATAGTGCATGCCGATTATCCGGTCGAAATCAAGCCATGTGCGCTCATAGCCCTCGGGGGTGGCCAGGTCGTAGCCGGCGGCAAAGGCATGGCAGGTGTCGATGCACACACCCACGCGGCTCTTATCCTCAACCCTGCCAATCAAGTAGGCGAGCTGCTCGAACGAATAGCCGAGATTCGACCCCTGGCCGGCCGTATTTTCTATCACGGCCTTTACTCCCGAGGTCTGTTCAAGCGTTTTGTTGATTGATGAGGCTATGCGGTCAAGGCACTCCTCCTCGCTCATCTCGTTGAGGTGGCTGCCGGGGTGGAAGTTGAGCATGGTCAGGCCCAGCTGTTCGCATCGCTGCATCTCGTCAAGGAATGCCGTGCGGCTCAGAAACAGCTTTTTGGGGTCTTTCGCCCCGAGGTTTATCAGATAGCTGTCGTGGGGCAGAATCTGTGCCGCCGAGTAGCCGCACTCGGCGCAGTTGGCCTTGAACGCCTCGATTTCACTCGGCAAGAGGGGATCTGAGCGCCAGCGGCTTGGATTGCGGGTGAACATGGCGAAGCTCTTCGCTCCGATTGCCCTTGCATTGAGCGGCGCCGAGGCTATGCCTCCCTCGGCCGATACGTGTGCGCCAATATACTTCATGTCGTGAACGTGATTTCGGTTTATGGATGCAAATATAGCAACTAAAAATCACATTCGCAACCGCTCGCCCACATAGGGTATGACGGGAGTGCCGGCAGAGTTGAAAAGCACGGGCAGAATCAGGTAGCGCGAGTCGGCCAGACAGGCCGGATTCCACACGTCGGCCACGAAATATGTCTCGCCGTTGACCTCGAGCGCGAAAGCCCCCTGCGCGCCAAAGGTCTCTTGCCAGTTATCGCCTACGCAGGGCGACGGCATCACTGTCCATCCGCCTAACACCGAATCGCTGCAAAGCAGCCGGGCCATATTCGGAGCCCAGCCGGTGCAGCCCGAGGTGACCATCCAGTATTTCCCGCCATGGCTGAACATAACCGGGGCTTCGTTGAACCCTCCGGGCGCCACCCTGACGTAGCGGCCGGTGTGGGCCGTATAGTCATCGGTCAGTTCGGCAATGTGGAGGGTCAGATTCTCCTCGGAGGCATATACGTGGTAGGCCTTGCCGTCGCGGTCAACAAAAATGGTCATGTCGCGCGCCATCTGCCCGCCCTCGAGGTCGCGCTGAACGAACATACCCTCCCTGACGGCCGTCCACCACTGAGGCGACCACCATTCGTGCGGCGTGTCGGGCTGCGTCGGAGTGAAGTCCAGCGGATATATGCCGGGGTTGACACGCCCCGAGCGGATGAAGCGGAACGGGCCGAGCGGACTGTCGCTCTGGGCCACTGCGGCATGTGCCGCACCGTAGCCCCGCCCGGGCAGTTCGCGGTGAAACCACATGACGTACTTACCCGTGGCCGGGCAATACACCACTTTGGGCCGCTCAATGATGCCGCCGGCGGCAGGCTCGGCGCCGGGAGAGTCTGACACGGCCAGGACTATTCCTTCGTTTTTCCACTCGAGCAGGTCGGTCGACGTGTAGCAGCTCACCCCCTTCTGCCGGTCGGAGTCGAAGCCGGGCCGGTGTTCGCCATACCAGTAATACACGGAGTCGACGGCCAGGATGCTGCCGCCATGGCAGTTGATGCGGTTGCCGTCGGTATCGGTCCACTCCCCGCCGTTGAGCGCATTGGGATGAGATGCATATGCGACAAATGCCGCCACAACGGCGGCAATACACATCATCAAACGCATTAAGTTCTTACTCACAGGGCACTATCAGCGCCACCGCCTGGGCAGCAATGCCCTCGCGGCGGCCGGTGAAGCCCAGCCGCTCGGTTGTGGTGGCCTTTATGGATACGAAGTCAATGTCGATGCCAAGGTCGGAGGCTACGGTATGCCGCATCTGCTCTATGTAGGGCAGCAACTTGGGGGCCTGGGCAATTACGGTGACGTCAACGTTGCCAATGGCATACCCTTTCTCAGCAATCAGTTCAACCACCCAGCGCAGCAGCCGGCGCGAGTCCGCGCCCTTGTAGGCGGGGTCGGTGTCGGGGAAGTGGTAACCTATGTCGCGCAACGCGGCAGCGCCGAGCAGCGCGTCACACAAAGCATGCAACGCCACGTCGGCATCCGAGTGGCCCAGCAGCCCGAGCTCATATGGCACCTTCACCCCGCAGAGCCACAGCTCCCGTCCCTCGGCAAACCGATGCACGTCGAATCCCTGACCTACGCGGGGCAGAGAGTGGAGAGTGGAGAGTGGAGAGTGGAGAGTGGAGAGTGGAGCAGTGGAGCCATATTCCACTTCAGGCTCGCAGATGGTTGAGGGGGAAGAGGGGCGGTTATTGATTGATTGGCGCATACCGCTTAATATTTGGGCAAGTTCCACAATGTTTTCAGACAGAGCATCAACCGCTTCAGAATCTGCATAGCCTAAATCCTGAGCCAATAGCAACTGACATCTCACTTCCGACAAAGAGCCATAGGCATATTGCAGGAAATGCAGCCGTTCACGAGAGCCATCGCGACCGGATGACTCCGCCACATTGGAAGCTATGCTGACCGCGGCACGTCTGAGCTGCGATGTCAGACCGAATTTCTCATCGTCAGGAAAAGCTGCCGTGAGCCTGTATATCGACGTGATTAGATTTCTGGCTTTCTGCCAGGCCATCAGCTTTTCGAAATAAAAAGCCCTGCCTCTCATAACTTATATTTTATTCATTAGCAAATACTTCTCCACTCTCCACTTCTCCACTGCTACACTCTCCACTGCTCCACTCTCCACTACCTTCTTTTAAACAGCTCCTTGATTCCGTCCATGTCGAAGGTGAGCGAGAAGCGGAGCGTCTGGTCAAGGGGCGACGATGCGGCGGTGGCCACCATATAAGAGGCATCAAGACGCACCACCTTCAGGGCAAAGCCGGCGCCGAGGCCGAGATACTGGCGGTTACCCTTGTTGGGATGCTCGTAGAAATAGCCCGCGCGGACAAAAAACTGGTCGTTGTAGCTATATTCCGCGCCGAGGCTGAAACGCACCTCCTGCAGTTCCTCCTTGGCCGAACCGTCGTGGAAACTGTTGAAGATACCGGAGATTGACGACATGTTATCCCACTTCTCCTTGGCCTCAAGATAGTCGAGCTGACCCTGTTCGGTGGTCATGTCATAGTCGTTCTCGCGGGGCATGGTGGGCACCATGATTTTGCTCAGGTCGAGGTTGAGCGACAGCAGGTGATAGTCGGCCAGCGGAAAGGTGAACGAAGTGCCGAGGCGCAACTGGGCAGGCAGGAAAGCCGGATTGGCGCCACGGTCGTAGTTCACTTTCGAACCGATATTCGACAGGTTGAAACCCAATGACCACTGACACTCATTGCGGCCAATCACGGGATAGGTGGTGTAATATCCGGCGATGTCGGCGGCAAAGGCGCTCGCACCGACGGTCTGCCCGCCCTCGGCGGCACTCTCGGTGAAGCCGAGATCGGAATAGATATAGCGGAAGGCCACACCCATTGCGAACTTTTCGGATAGCTTGCGGCTATAACCGAGGTCGAAAGCAAGCTCATAGGGGTTGAGCGTCATGACGGCACCGCCCGATTCGTCGCCGCCCGACGTCACCTCGCCCAGCGAGAAGTAGCGGAGCGAGGCCGAAACAGCCTGATTGTCGCCCGAGCCGATCTTCCAATATCCCGCCACGTTGGCAAGGAAAATATCATTGACAAGCTTGCGCAGCCAGGGGGTGTAGCTGAGCGACACGCCGGCCGACGAATAGGCGAAGGCATATTTCGACGGATTCCAGAACTGGGAGTTGGCATCGGGATCGGAAGCCACGCCCAGGTCGCCCATGGAGGCACCGCGGGCATCGGGCGCGATGTCGAGCGAGTTCACGCCCGTCTGAATCGGGTTGAACTCGTTGGCCGAATTATAGTCAGAGGCCGAGGCCACTGACGCGGCGGCCCCGGCAAGCAGTAATGTTGCTGAGATTTTGCGTATCATACAATGATGAAACGCACCCCGGCCCGCAATTATTGCCCCTGCCCCTCGGTTTTTGTCAGCGTCCTGTTATTCCTTTGAGGCGTAGAGGGGAGTCGACAGGTAGCGGTCGCCGGTGTCGGGCAGAATCGCCACTATGGTTTTTCCGGCATTGTCGGCCTTGCGCGCCAGCTCCATAGCCGCATAAAACGCCGCGCCCGACGAGATGCCGGCAAACACCCCTTCCTTTGCCGCCAGCATCCTGGCCCCGGCATAGGCGCCGGCGGTGTCGACGGCCATTACCCGGTCAATCACCCCGGCATCATAGTTGCCCGGAATGAAGCCGGCCCCGATGCCCTGAATGCCGTGAGGTCCGGGCTTGCCCCCTTCGAGCACCGGCGACTCCGCAGGCTCTACGCCCACGGCCTCAACCGCCGCGTTCATCTGCTTCAGCGCGCGGGCAATGCCGGTCAGAGTGCCTCCCGTGCCCACTCCGGCCACTATTATATCCACCCGGCCGTCGGTATCGGCCCAGATTTCGCGGGCGGTGGTGAGGCGATGAATCTCGGGGTTGGCCGGATTGTCAAACTGCCGCATCATCACGGCGCCCGGAGTTTCCCTTACCAGCCGCTCAGCCTCGGCAATCGCGCCGTTCATCCCCGCAGCGGCGGGAGTGAGAATCAGAGTGGCGCCGAGAGCCTGCAGAATCGAGCGGCGCTCGAGGCTCATGCTCTCGGGCATGGTCAGAATCACCTTGAAGCCGCGGCTCGCGCCTATCCACGCCAGGCCAATGCCGGTGTTGCCGCTCGTAGGCTCCACTATGGTGCCCCCGGGAACGAGGCTGCCGGAGGCCACGGCGCTGTCAATCATGGCCAGAGCGGCGCGGTCCTTGATGCTGCCGCCGGGGTTGAACGACTCGAGTTTCACCAGCAGGCGCGCCTTCAGCCCTTCGGCCTCTTCGATTTTCTTCACTTCAAGCAGAGGGGTCTGACCGATAAGCTGGGTCAGGTCGGTATAAATCTTGCTCATTTGATTATATAGTTTTTTTCGGGTTTTGACTGAATTATGCGCGATCCGGCAGGCACGTCGGCGGTTATCCACAGGTTGCCGCCGATAACCGACCCGGCTCCGATGGTCACAGTGCCGAGTATGGTCGAGTTCGCATAAATAACCACACCGTCCTCAACATGAGGATGCCTGGCCACCCCTTTTACCGGATTGCCTTCATCATCGAGAGTGAAACTCTTCGCACCCAACGTAACTCCCTGATATATCTTCACGTCGTTGCCTATTATCGCCGTAGCGCCGATTACCACACCGGTGCCATGGTCAATCATGAAGCGGCGGCCTATACGTGCGCCGGGGTGAATGTCAATGCCGGTCTTGCTATGGGCCTGCTCGGCAATCATGCGCGGAATCAGCGGAACGCCAAGCTCATGAAGCCGGTGGGCAACGCGATAGTTCGTCACGGCATATATGCCCGGATAGCACAACACCACCTCACGGAACGACTCGGCGGCAGGGTCGCCGTTGAACGAAGCCTCGACATCTTCAGCCACCAGGCGGTGCAACGCTGGCAAATCGGCGATAAACCGGTTAACAATGGAGCTTATATCGGGCCGGGCCGACTCCTCAGCCGCAAAAACGCGCTCAAGCTGCTGATGAAGCAGCGCGCCGAGCCGGTCGATATCGTTGGCCTCCTGGCGATAAAAGCCCTGAAAAAAGCGGCGGCGGCAAATCTGCACGATTTCCTCAACCACCTCATGCTCGGGGAGCGGCGAACTGCACGTAACCGCCGCCAAAATATCATTATCCGGTAAGCTATATTTCATAATGATGACAAATTAAAATCGATTAGAAGCATCTCTTACCTATAAATACACCTGAACCCCCCGAATTGTTTACCAACCCCTACGGAAAAAACCGGTTTCAACCGATACCGGGCGGACGCACGGTTCGCGCATCCGCCCGGTAATATTGACTCATATTGACTCTATTTCACCGACTTTTTATAGCGCGCGGGGAAACCGTATAGCTCCACTCCGAGCACCTTGCCTTTTTTATACACGTATTTGTATTGCGGCTGAAAAATCGTTGCGCACTTCGCATACATGATAGCCTCCACAAGCGCCAGCTCCTTGGCTTCTTCAAGTGTCAGCTTATCGAGTTTGGCGCGACCGGCCTCGGTCGTGACGTCAATAACATACGTGATAGGTTTTTCATCAAGATCCATGGTCAGTTCGTTATAACTCACTACGGTAGTGTTTGAAGAAATCCATCCGTTCATGTGAGTGGCGCCCATTTTGCCTGAGCATGAGGTTATTGCCGACATAGCAGCTGCGCATAATGCGGATAATACGATACGTTTCATTATATATATTGTGTAGAATAAAGGTTAGAAGTTAAGTGTAAGGCCCAGTCCCAGACCGAGATTGTGATTTGCGTATGTATTATTCCCCATCATGTTGACCGATGCGGCCAATGATGTGCCGTTGGCATTGAAAAGCTCCTGCTTAATAACCGGCACGGAGTATCCGATAGCTTCTTCTCTCGCTTTCTTCATCTGATTATTTGCGGCAAGATTCCAACCCAGGCACCATATTGCTCCGACACCTACGCCTATACCACCATATATCATAATCGCATCAGAATAATAATATTCGCCCAGTTCATCTATGACCGTAGACAGACCAATCCCAACACCGATGCCAATCACGGCCATAGTGGCACCACCAATCCAACCGACCTTGCGATACGTCTTGGCTCTTTTCTTATAATCAATTTTTGTGTTATTCTCCAATCTGGCCATGTACCTATACAGTTCGGCTTCGTTGAGGTTAGACCCGCTCTGAGCGGTAGAGTTGTTGGTCATGGCCGAAGATGCCTCCTCTGTTGCAAGGTTATCAACGGCACCGTTTTCATAAACGATTTTGGCAACCGAAGAGATTGGAATTGAATAAATAGGGCCAGAGGGGTTATCATACCGACGGTATTTCACCACCGTTTCGGTAAGTTCCTCCACTTTTGCCTTGATGGCAGAGCCATCAGTCTTTGTGATAACATCTTGTGCCGACGCGAAACATGAGCAAATCAAGATGGCGAGCAAAATTACTTTTGTTCTCATTGCTTAAAAATACGTGCCTCAGGGCCCCCTCTTCGGCTAATCTATTGATTACAAACAGAACGCGTGAGAGCCAATCTTGTTGCTCGTTCCACAATTGGAGGCCTTCGCATTGCCCGGTTAGTTGAACGAGCAAATATGCAGAGGCCTCACGCATAATATATGCTATATGTCCGTTCCCACGCTCGCGCGCAGGGCAGACAAAATATACATATACGCATAAGTCATCTACCATTTGCTGCATCCTTGACTAACCTGAGAAAGTTGCGAAGTTTCCAATTGTCAAGAAAGAGCGTCAAGTAAACGCTTTCATTTATGTCTGCGCAAAGTTACGCATTTTTTGGTAATTCCATAAAAAAACACTCATTTTTTTTCATTCCCAGGCGCGACACAACCCGGAGGGTTGCCGTTCAGCCTCCCAACTTATTACATTTTCGTCGAACTCACGTTAAATTATACTCGCCTGTAAAAAAAGCCCCGACGACGCGTTGACGCCGCCGGGGGAGGTTAAGTGGAATTAAGTTAATAAACCTCTTATTTCTTTTCTTTGGGAGCCTTTTCGGCTTTGGGCTTGGCGGGAGCTTTCTTCGCGGCAGGCTTCTTTTCAGGAGCGGCGGGCTTCTTTTCGGGGGCTGCGGTGCGCAGGTTGTGTTCCACGTTGAACTGCTCGAGGCTGCGGCGCAGCGAGGCATTCTCCTTGGTGAGGGTTTCGAGCTCGGTGGCCTGGTTGCGTATGGTGGTGAGCAGCGAGTTGAGCTCTTCGTTTTCGATGCTCATGGGATATTGCTCCTCAACGCGCACGATGAAGTCGGCCAGCACGTTCATGTAGTTGGTGAAAGCCTCGTAGGGCGAACCGTAGGGCGAGAAGTTGGCGGCTGCGGCGCCATCGCCGAACTTTTTGGTGCTCATGTAGTAGAAATGGTCGGCACCCTGGAGGTAGAGCCAGTCCATTTTCAGGCGGCGGTCGTCGCAGAGGCGCACGCGCTCGGCCACGGAGTAGAGCTTATCGAAGGCTTCGTGCTGCAGGCGGTTGCCGAGCCAGGCGCTTACGTCGCGGCCATCGTCGACGGCCGACACGGGGTGACCGATGGGCAGGGCATCGACGGCCTTGAGCTTCGACACGGTTTCGGTGGGAGTCCAGAAGTCGATGCCGCGTTCGGCGGCGAAGCGGGGCAGGGCCTCGAGGAACTGGAATATGCCCGATTCGCGCGGCTGGAGTTCGCCGAAGGTCTCCAGATTCATGCAGAGGTTGATAATCTGCTCATCGGGGGGAGTGGCGGCAATCCAGTCCATGTATTTGTCGGCGGTGAGGGGATAGGAGTCCCAGTTGGTG
>CAYUFQ010000023.1:0-16167 GCA_964444045.1 uncultured Bacteroides sp. | reverse complement strand
ATCTGAACGTGGCGGAAGCCTTGTTCCGCATGACGTACTTGGAGAACTGGGGCAGTGGCGCCAAACGCATAATTGATGCCTGCCGTGCCCAAAATGTCGAGGAACCGACATGGAGCGACAACGGAGGCTTCATCACCGTGACCTTCAAACGGCCCTCGTATAATAGTGAGCCTAACGAAAACTTAGGGGGACGTGTCGCTTCAAAAGAAGAGACCGAACCGCTCAACCACCGCTCAAGTACCGACCAACAATCACCCGAGTACGACCCAAGCACGACCCAAGCACGACCCAAGTACGACCCAAGTACGACCCAAGTTGCACAAATGATAAATTTAATGGATGAAGATTACATGACTCTAAAAGAAATAATGACTCTATTCAATTTAAATAGCGCTAAAAGATTTAGAGAGAATTATCTCAATCCAGCGATTGAAGATGGAGCTATAGAGCGCTTGTATCCAAATCAGCCGAAACATCCAAAGCAAAAATATCGTTTGACGGAGAGGGCAAAAGACTTAAAGAAAACCCGTAACTTGTAAATAACGTCAGTTCGACTAAGAAATCACGTTATCTTACAGGATTTTAAATCTGATGCTGAATATGACGTTCAGTGGTCGCAGTTGCGAGGTCTGGGTGTAGATGTCGAGTCCGCTGTACGACACGCGGGTGTACTGACGCAGATTGAAGAGGTTGTTGAGTTGCAGTTCGAGGTCAACGCGTTTCAGTTTTAGTTTAGCCGAGGCATCGCCAAACCATGCATGGCGGTTACCGGCGGTAAGGTTGTTATAGTTATCCTCTACGGCGAGGGTAAGCGTGAGTTTCTTGGTGGGATAGACGTTCATGGATATTCGCTGCGTGCTGTTGCACACGGTGGTAGACCGTTCGCGATTCCCGTCGGTGTAGCTGCGGCTCCGGCCGAATCCGCAGCTATAGACTATGCCCATCCATTCAAAAGGCTTGACAGAGAGGGTGCTGCCGAAACCGAATCGCCGGGCATGATAACGGTAGATATTGCCGTCTATGAGCCGTTCGTTTTCGGAAAGGCCACAGCTACCCAACAGACGGATTGATGAGTTAAGGAAATCGAAACCTTTACTCACCTCTCCATCCACACGATAACTGTCGGCCGCGGTCGGGCGGTTGACTGCCTGCACTACACTGGTGGCACCGTCGTAGCTATAGCCATAGATCTGGTTGTCGCGGGTATGACGGTAGCCGAGCCCAACGTTGGCAAAGAGGGCACTGATGGCGCTATGGTAGCGTAATGAAACATTAGCTCCATAATTCTCCGTCTCTGACAGTTGCTCGACGTAGGAACGCTGAAACGTACGGTAGTTCGACATGATATATCCGCTATAAATGCCGCCGGGATCGCCTACGGTCTTGCTATAGTTGCCGCCGGCGCTGAACCAGAGGTCAGACGTAATCAGCCAGTTCAGCGAGAGCGAGGGAGAGAACAGCAGGTGGGTATAGGCATGCTTATCCTTGCGCACTTTGTCTTCAAGAGTCTGCGCATAGAGCTCAAGCGGAAGCCCGAGGGTGATGTCGAAATCACGCCTTTCGTACTTGTAGCTTTGACCGAGTGAAACACAGTAGGTATTGTACCAAAGATCGTTATTCAGCTGCGCATCCTCAACAAGCGGTGTAAATCCGTCGAGGTCGGTGATGATGCCGTGAAGATTGGCAGAGGCATTGAGGCCATAGTTGAAACGGAACGCCTCAGCCAAGCGGATGGTATAGCCGGTATTGAAACGTGCGGCAATGTGGCGGGAATTCACATCTTGCGAGTAGGCGGCCTGTGTATCCTGAAGCAGCGAATCGATGCTTACCGTGAGGGTGTTGGGGCGATGGGCATAGCCTGCCGAAAAATGGAGATTGAAGGTATTTTTGCCGACATTGCGGATCGTATTGAAGGTATTCGTGACGGAGAACTGCGGACGGTCGAAGCGCTGACGCACACGGTCATTGCCGTAGCTGACCGGGGCACTCCCGGTGCGCTCCGACGATATCGTGCCATCCACGCGGTCACTGTTCCAGTTAGCGTCAAATTTAATCACGTCGGCCACGAATCCCTTTGGTGAATTCCAGTTGTAGCGCACCTGAGCATTAAGGTTGTTGACTTTCGTCTCGCCGGTCATGGTCTCAGTGGCCAGCAGTCGGTTGTCATCGCTGATAAAGTAGTTTTCAACACTATTGTCTTCGCGGCGAATGCGGTCGTTATGATAAGCGATATTCAGGCTCAGCTCCGTGTCATTATTCAGCTTCTCCAGATGGTTCATTGTCAGGATATGAGTGTGATTGTCGAAGGTGCGCTTCTGCGGCAGGCCGGAGCCATCGGGCATGACGGCACCGGTAGGACAGAACGGATAAAGCCCCACCCCGCTTACTTCTGACTGGTGTTGAGTCAGTTCCTTCGACACGTCGTCGCCAGTATTGCAACCTTTATAGAGAGTCATGTTCTGACGGCGTTTGGCGAAATACATCAACACGACCTCGCCAGTCCAAAGAGGATTCTGACCTATCGCGGCCTTGCCGTCGGTAACGGAACGCGAGCCGAGATGCCAGTCGCCCGCCTGCTGAACGCCACCGCCCAGCATCGCGTTAATCGCCACTGTGCCCTTGGCCGAGTCCTTGAGCTTTAGATTGATGGCAACCTCATCGCTCAGCGTCTGCCCCTGCAGCATCTTGACCGGCTGGTGATTTTCCAACACCTGCACCGTGGCCACGTCAGACGCATTGACATTGTTGGTTGCCAGACCATATCGTCCCGCCAGCAAATCCATATCCTCAACGTAGAATTTCGAAATGCTTTTGCCATTGAAGCGGATGCCGCCATTGTCAGACACCTCGATGCCGGGCATACGTTTCAGCACGTCGCCTATAGTGCGGTCGGCCTGCTGCCAATAGGCCCCGACGAGGTAGTTGAGCGTATCGCCATGCTGAGTGATTTTCTTTGCGCGCACGCTAACCTCCTTCAGCTGTATCGCCTTTGCCTCCACGCGGAAATCAAGCTTCTGCGTGCGGTTGGCAATGACCCTTACCTGCTGCCCGATGCCCATGCCGTCGGCAATAACCATGATGGAGTCGGCCGGACTGGTAAATTCCAGCCTAAAGTGCCCTTTGCCGTCGGCATCGGCAAAGCCTATGATGCTGCCACCCTCCTTGGCCGAGGCCGTGACATAGGCATCTACCGCCTCGCCCTGCGCATTGAGCACGGTGCCGGTAATGACGGTCTGGCCAAGCGCCACGCCGCAAAGCGCCACCAGAAGGGCAACGAATGTGATTATTCTCTTCGACATAAGGTCACTCCCGTTCCAGCGGCTCAAACAATGATTTGGCCGGAGTAGTGCCGTCCGCGCTTGACCAGCCGATAGCTCTCCAATAGTTCTCGTTATAACTTTTCTGCAATTTATAGATATGGTCGCGACTGCTTTTAGGATAGAACCTGTCAGGGTACTGAGTGATGGGGAATGTGCCGTTCTCAATAGCAACGGCCTCCCAGACATAAAGATTATCAACGTCATACACCTTCAGTATGCACCCCGGCAATCCGCCGAATTTCCATGGTCCGCCCTTGATGGGGACATCGGTTGCAAACCATGCCTCGAAGTCGCGCCCGCGAAACCGGCAGGTGGCTTTCTGGCAGCGATGACCGAGAATGGTCTGCACCTCGTCGCCCAGAGTCCACTTCATCTGAGGGTATTCCTCGGTGTAACGTCCGTTATTTCGTTCGGCGAATGACGGCATGCACGCATATTCAGTCAGTTGATTATCGCGGATAATATAGTCGGAAAACACCAGTTCGCTCCAATGCTCCTGATGCTCCTTCCGTCCGCCCATCCAAAAGCTCTTCGGCACATTATCCGAATGATTTTTATTCTTTTTCCACTCGATGGCCGCCTTGTCTGACTGGTCCAGAAACTCGCTGCTATATTTGCGCACACGCCTGCCGACCTCGAGCTTCCCAAGGTCAATATAGCTGTTATCATCCGTTATATCGTTGGCATTAAGCGCATATAGCACGCGCACGTTTGCCGTGTCAACTGTTACGCGCTGATCATATCCGCGCTTTTCACGGGTAGGAACACGCCCGTTTTGCTTGGGTTGCGCCAACACTCCGCCACACACGGCAATTATGAAACCGAAGATAATGATTGCTCTTTTCATTTGTTTGCTTCTTTATCCGTATTATACAATTCGCCCACAAATATACACACTTTCATGTATAAAACCAAAACAAATTTCACTCAATTTGATTTATAGTTGACAAAACCTTACCTTTGCATCACCGATAAAAAAACATCCGACCCGACATGGAACCCAATAAACCCAAAAGATACCGCAGAACCAAAGCTGCCATTGAGAACGGCATAAAAAGCGCCGCCGAAACCATCATTCTGAAGAAAGGCTTTTCCGGGATGACGGTGCTCGACATAATCAAACAGGCGAAAATCGAGCCTGTAACGTTCTACTCACGATATCATAACCTCGAAGAGTTCTATGACTCCTTTGTCAAGGAATACGACTACTGGCTTAGCGAAGTGATGAGAACATCGGCCGACCGGATATACGACCACGACAGATACGTGGAAATCCTGACGAATCTGATCGAATGCCTTAAAGATGACTCAATCATGCTGGAACTGCTCCGCTGGGAAGTGAACGATGCCAACAACGTTACGAAACGCGTTGCCATGAACCGCGAGGAGCAGACGCTGCCGCTGACCACTATTTACGGCGATATGTTTAAAGACAGCGGCATTGACATAGTGGCGATTTCCACCCTTTTGATTGCCGGCATATATTACCTGAATCTCCACAGAAAGTGCTCGCCGTTCTGTGGCATAGACGTGACTACCGAAGAGGGACGCAACCGGCTGACTGACGCCATCACATCGCTATCCGGCAACCTTTTCCGCCAAACAAATGCCGAAGACAGACTTGCAGCCATCGCAGCCCGGATGAGACAGAAAGGCCTCAGCGAAGCCGACATAGCCTTCTGCCTGTCTGACCAATAGTAAAGAAGCAACCCCCAAAGGGCTGCTTCTTTGCGGAGAGAGAGGGATTCTTTCTACGCTTCGCTCCGAAAGCGCTTCGCGATAACGAACCCCTGGGGTTCTCACCCTCCTCTTCAAACAACTAAAGCGCTAAATTTCAGCGCTTTAGTTAGCGGAGAGAGAGGGATTCGAACCCCCGGAGGTGTTACCCTCGGCGGTTTTCAAGACCGCTGCAATCGACCACTCTGCCATCTCTCCATAACGGGTCTTTGCGAGCGCAAAGTTACGCATTTTTTTTGTATTTGCAAGAATTTTCCGTATTTTTGCAACAATTATGACAGAAGAGAGTTTCAATCAGGCAAATGACACGGCTAACGCGGGCATGCCCGCCGCCGATGCCGAAAGCGCGCATCCACGGCTGCGCTCTATGTATCGCAGCTGGTTTCTTGACTATGCTTCGTATGTGATTCTGGAGAGAGCAGTGCCGAGCATCGACGACGGCCTGAAGCCGGTGCAGCGACGCGTTCTGCACTCGATGAAGACGCTCGACGACGGGCGTTTCAACAAGGTTGCCGGCATCGTTGGCGACACGATGAAGTATCACCCTCACGGCGACGCATCAATCAAGGATGCGCTGGTGCAGCTGGGGCAGAAGGAGCTGCTGATTGAAACTCAGGGCAACTGGGGCAATATTCTCACGGGCGACTCGGCGGCCGCCGGCCGTTATATCGAGGCGCGCCTGAGCCCGTTTGCGCTCGAGGTGCTCTACAGCCCTAAGGTGACGGAATGGACCATGAGCTACGACGGCCGCAACCGCGAACCGGTGGCTCTGCCTGTTAAGTTCCCGCTGCTGCTGGTGCAGGGGGTAGAGGGAATAGCCGTGGGCCTGTCGAGCAAGATTCTGCCCCATAATTTCAATGAGATAACCGATGCCGCAGTGGCCTATCTGCGCGGGGAGGAGTTCACGCTGCTGCCCGACTTCCCCACGGGGGGCATGATTGACGTGGGCAGATATAACGACGGGCAAAGGGGCGGATGCGTCAAGATTCGCGCCAAAATCGAGAAGGTTGACAACAAGACTCTCGCCGTGACCGAGATTCCGTTCGGAAGTACCACCCGGAGCATCACCGACTCGATTCTCAAGGCGATGGAGAAGGGGAAAATCAAGGTGCGCAAGGTCGACGACCACACCGCCGAGCAGGCGCGCATCACCGTTTACCTTCAGCCGGGCGCATCGTCGGACAAGACTATCGACGCCCTCTATGCCTTCACCGACTGCGAAACGAGCGTCTACCCCAACTGCTGCGTGATTCGCGACCGCAAGCCCTGCTTCATCAGCGTCAGCGACGTGTTGCGCCACAGCGTCGACGCCACCAAGGAGCTGCTGCGCCGCGAGCTGCAGATAAAGCGCGGCGAAATAGAGGAGCTGCTCCACTTCGCGTCGCTCGAGCGCATTTTCATCGAAGAGCGTATCTATAAGGATAAGGAGTATGAGGCGGCCAAATCGTTTGAAGAGGCCACGGCCCACATTCACAAGCGCCTGCTGCCGTTTGCCGCCGGATTTATCCGTCCGGTCACCGACGAAGATATTCAGCGCCTCTATGAAATCAAGATGGGGCGTATACTCCGATTCAACAAGGATAAAGCCGACGAACTTATCGCCTCATATAAGGAGCGGATTGAAGAGATTGACCGCAAGCTGGCCGACATGACCGCCTGCACGATCGAATGGTTTGAAAGCCTGAAGGCGAAATATGGCGCGGCATATCCGCGCCACACCCTGGTGCGCGGATTCGACAGCATAGAGGCCGCCACGGTGGCCGAGGCCAACAAGAAGCTCTACATAAACCGCGCCGAGGGATTCATCGGCACCTCGCTGACCAAAGACGAGTACATAGCCCCCTGCTCCGACCTTGACGACGTGATAATATTTTACCGCGACGGCAAATACAAGGTGGTGAAGGTGCAGGAAAAGCTCTTTGTGGGCAAGAACATAGAGCACATAGGCGTTTACAAGAAAAAAGACGAGCGCACGGTCTACAACGTGATTTACCGCGACGGCAAGGAGGGCACCTACTACATGAAGCGCTTTGCAGTGACTGGAGTGCGCCGCGATCAGGAATACGACCTCACGCAGGGCACCCCCGGCAGCCGCATATGCTACTTCACCGCCAACTCAAACGGCGAGGCCGAGGTGGTGCGCGTCACCCTCAAGCCAAAGGCGCGCCTGAACAAGCTGCAATTCGACGTTGATTTCGCCGAACTCGGCATCAAGGGCAAGCAGAGCCGGGGCAACATAGTGACCCGCAACGAGGTGCACCGCTTTTCGCTGCGCGAGCGCGGCGCATCGACCCTTGGCGGGCGTAAGGTGTGGTTTGACCACGACGTGTTCCGCCTGAACTACGACGGCCGAGGCGAGTATCTCGGCGAATTCCAGGGCACCGACCTGGTGCTGGTGATTCTGAAAAACGGCGAGTTCTACACCTCCACCTTCGACGCCACCAACCACTACGAAGACACGATATTGCGCATAGAGCGGTTCCGCCCGGGAGTGGTATGGACGGCAGTGCTCAACGACGCCGACCAGGGCTTCCCCTACATCAAGCGCTTCAAGTTCGAGCCGTCGCCCAAAAAGCAACGGTTTATCGGCGAGAACATGGCGTCGGAGCTGCTTCTGCTGTCGGACGAACCCGGGGCGCGCCTCAGAGTGGAATTTTCGGGCGCCGACGCCCTGCGCGAGCCGCTTGAGGTGGTGGCGGCGGAATTTATCGGCGTGAAGTCGTTTAAGGCCAAAGGCAAACGCCTCACCACCTACGGCATTGCCTCGCTGACCGAAATCGAACCGGCCGAGGTGAGCCTCGATGAAGAGCCGGCCGACAGCCCGGCGGACGACACTCCGGCCGACACTCCGGCCGAGCCCGACCTGAGCGACGACGAGGTGCGCGACACCCTGCTCGGCCAGGAGCGCCTTGACCTATAAGTGAGCTATCAGGCGGCGATAGGCCTTTTCGGCGCCGTAGCACACGAAAACATCGCCCTCGGCCACGGCAAGGTCGGGGTCGGTGATGTCAATGGGCGTAAAAGTTTCCGAGCCTATGCCGATGATATTGCGAGAATGAGCGGCACGCGACGCGGCGATGAGCTTCAGCCCATAGTCTTTTTCAAGGCCGAGCGCGCCATAATTCAAGCCGCGAAACAAATCGGGCGCCTGAAAGCACATCACGTATGAATCGGCGCTTACCTTCAGCACCTCGGCCTGATGGCCCAGAGCCATTTCGAGCGACAGGTCGCGCGCGGCGCGCTGTTCGGGTGTGAGTATGCGGTCAATCTTCATCGCCTCGAGAATAGAGCGATGGAGCGCATCGGCCGCGCGGGCATAGATATGCTTCACTCCCAACTTCTTGAGAATGGCCACCGTTTTGACCGAAGCGCCGAAATTCTCGCCGATAGCCACTATGACGAGATCCACCCTCGAAACAGGCAGAGCCGACAGCGCGGTTTCATCGGTTGAGTCGATGATGTAAGCGGTAGAAATATCTTCCTTTATGGAGTCGACAATGGCCGCCGAGCGGTCGGCGCCAATCACCTCATGGCCCATATCCGTGAGGTCGCGCGCCAGATTCGAGCCGTAGATACCGAGGCCTATAATCAAGTATCTCATAAGTTTATAGCGATAGAATAAAAAAACGGATCAGTTGATGATAAGGGGATCGTCGGGCAATTGCGGAGTGGGTTTGCGGCGCTCGCCGGCCAGACCGGCAAGGAGCGACAGCAGCCCTACCCTGCCGACAAACATTACGACGCAGACGAGCATTTTGCCCGGAACGGAGAGCATCGGGGTAGCGCCGAGCGACGAACCCACGGTGAAGAGCGCGCTGAGCGATTCAAACAGCAGCATGCGGGGCGGCAGACCGGGCTCTATCAGCAAGAGCACGAACGAGAAGAGGGCATAGGAGATGATTGAAAGGGCTATCACGGCCTGGGCGCGCGAGAGGGATTCGGCGGATATGGTGCGGTTGAACACCTCTACCCGCTTATGGCCGAGGATAACGGCCTTGAGATGAAGCAGAGCGGCCGCAAACGTGTTGACCTTGATGCCGCCGGCGGTTGACTGCGAGCCGCCGCCTATCCACATCAGAAACATCACCACGATGAGAGTGACCGGCAAAAAGCCCGCGGGACTGACCGACGAGAAGCCGGCACTGCGCGGAGTGACCGAGTTGAAGATGCTCTGCACCACCTTCTGATACGGCGACATGCCTTCGAGCGAATTGCCGTTCTCGAGCAAAAAGAACAGCAACGCGCCGAGGGCAAACAGAGCGGCCGACGACATGAGCACCACCCGCGAGTTCAGATTGTAGAGATGGGGCGGACGCCTGCGGTGGCGGTGGCGGATGATGCGGAGGAGTTCATGCAGGCGAAAAAACATGGCGTCTTTCGCGTTGACAAGAATCGGGAATCCGATGCCGCCGGCAAGCACCAGGGCGCTCACCACAAGATATATGACCTGATTCCCTCCGAGCAAAACCGGGTTTGACAGCCCGTCGGCAATATTCGAGAAGCCGGCGTTGCAGAAAGAGGAAAGCGACATAAAGGCCGAGAAAATCAGATAGTCGGCCTGGGAATAGCCCGGAATCGTGCCGGCCACACTGAAATAGATACCTGCGGCGCCGATGGCCTCGACCACGAGCGTAAAGCCGAGAATATAGGCCAGGGTGGGCAGCATGGTGTTCACGGTCTTTGAGTAAATCATATCCTTGACCATGAGCTGGGAGTACACCGACGGCCGACCGCTGAAAAAGAGCGCGAAGATGCTCGTGAACGTCATCACCCCGAGCGCCCCCACCTGCATCATCAGGGCTATTACCGCCAGCCCCATGGGGGTGAAGGTGGAGCTGACGTCGACGGTGGTCAGTCCGCATATGCACACGGCCGACGTGCTGACGAAAACGCTGTCGGGCAGCGATATGCCGCTCACAGTGCACCGGGGCAGCATGAGCAGTGACGAGCCGACGGCGATAAACAGCAGGAACGACACCGCCAGAATCAGCGACGGATTGGTGTGCTTGCCGAGCACGCGAATAACGGCAAAACAAAGATAAACGGCGGCATACACCCCGAGAACCGCCACGAGAGTGAAGCGCGACCATGCCACCGACGCCAGCCAGGGCAGCCACGGATGCACCGGCCTGGCCCACACCGACGGAATGAGCATGAGCAGCACGGCAACGTTGATGACCCACTGCAGCGGGCGCATCTCGCCCACGGCGGCACGGAACCGGAATATCAGATTGAACAGCAGATTGACCACGAACACCGCCTGACATCCCCGCAGCAGGGAGCTGACATCATTGAAAGAAACCACCCCGGAATCGAAACCGCCATATATGGCAATGCTCACCAGGCATGCCAGCGAGGCAAGCACGGTGAGCACATCAAGACACACCGCAATCACCCGCAGGGTGCCGGCCCTGCGATGAGTGCGGCGTGAACAGGCCATGACCAGGGCGTTCCATCGGCGCCTGAGCAGGCCGGGGCGTGATGAGCGGCTGCTGGCCAACTAATTATTGCTTTTGCAGCTTGAAGCCGGCGCAGATGCCATCGTAGCTTTCGAGCAGCGAGGTCATGGTGGATATGGCCGAGCTGCCGCTGACGGAGCCAATGGCTTTGGCAATGGTAATCAGCTTGGTGACGTCGAACATCACCGACATCTGCTTGCCGCCGGTCATGGTGACGTAAGTCTTTATCTTGCCGAGCGAAATCTTGCCGAGGGCCGAAAAGTTGAAGTACACGTCGGTATTGTCGATGGTCACGGTGCCGCCGGCCTTGATTTTGCCGGCCTGCATGGTGAAGTTCATGTCTTTATCGACGGTCATCACAAGATTATTGAGCCCGAAACGGTTGTAGTAAGGCTCAAGCTTGCCCTCGATAGTTCCGGCCACGGCCGCGCCGCCGGCTTTCTGCAGGAAATTCTCGGACTTGAAGCAAACGGCGGGAGCCACGTAGTTCCATGTGCCCACAAGGCTCTCGGGCGAGATTTTGTCGTTTGAAAGCAGGCCGCCCACAATGCCGCCAAGAGCATCGCCGAGGCCGCTGCCCGATGATGAGCCGCCCTTTTTCAACCCGCCGAGAATGCCCGACAGGGGGTTATCGGCAGTAGCCGCGGGAGCCGCATGAGAGGAAGCGCCGAAAACGAGCGCCAGCATAGGAATGATGAAGAGTTTTTTCATTTTGCAAGTATAGTTATATCTGTGATAATAAATAATTGTCAGATCGGTTACTTCACCTCGATTACGAGGAAGTCGCGCAGCGCCCAAAAGGTTTCGGGGTCGGTAATCACGAGCGTGAGCATGCCGTAGGCGTCTTTTTGCAGAGTGTACGATGATTCGGGTTGCTCGGAAAGCACCTTGGCCTTCTTCGCATCGAGCGGAATGGAGGAAAGCGTGCGGCGGTCGGCGCGCGTCATGTAGCTCACGTCGAAGTCATTGCCCAGACGCGACTTCTTGAATATGGTGCCCCCCTGCTTGAAGCCGTGGTTCTTCAGCTCGCCCGCGCTGCCGATTACGTAGTAAACGGTGTTGAGTTCACCGAGCGTGCGCGTGAGCTCCTGCTCCGTGTCGGCCTGCTGCATGGCAATGGAATCGACCGAGGCAGTGAGGCCGGCAATCGAATCCTGCAGCTCCCCGATTCTGAAATTGGCCCGGGCAAGGCGGTCGGTCAGCTCGCGCACGTGGGCGGCCTGATTGTCGACCTGAGTGCGCAGGTCGTTTATGCGCGCATGGAGTGCGGCATTATCGCCCGCGCTGCGGCGCAGCTTATCCTCAAGTTCGGCTATGCGCTGGCGGCGCTCGGCGAGTCCGCGCTGAATTGCCTGCATCTGCTGCATTATGTCGGTGCGCGTGGTCGGGTCTTCATTGTTGATTTCGGTCTGCAGCAGATGCTCCAGCCGGGCTATCTGGTCAAGCCCCACGGTGACGTCGTAGAGCAGGGCATACATCGAGTCGGCATTGGCCAGAGCGGCTCTCAGCGAATCGGCGGTGGCATCGGCCGACGGGGTTCCGTCGGCGGGAGCCTGCTCAGATTTGCCGCCGCAACCTTGGGCGACGATGAGCAGCAGTGTGGCGGTGATTACCGGAAAAATCTTTCTCATTCGTTATCGTCTGCTTGAGTTTTGTATTTGTTTTTATGGGCGGAACGCCCGGGAGCCGGTTTTCCGCCAACTACCACAACAATTTCGCCGCGCGGTTGGTTCGCGGCAAAGTGGCTGCACAGCTCGGCAAGCGAGCCGCGCACCGTAGAGTCATGAATCTTCGATATTTCGCGGCTAACCGAGGCCGGACGGTCGCCACCGCACGCCTCGGCAAGCTCGCCAAGGGTCTTGACCAGACGCAGCGGACTCTCGTAGATAGCAAAAGTGCGGGGCTCCGAGGCCAGCTCGGCAAGGCGCGACGCCCTGCCCTTCTTAGGCGGCAGGAAGCCCTCGAAAACAAAGCGGTCAACCGGCAGCCCGCTGTTGACCAGCGCCGGAATCAATGCCGTAGGCCCCGGAAGGGTTTCTACCTCAAGCCCCTGCTCCCGGCAGATGCGCGACAGCATGAAGCCGGGGTCGGAGATGCCCGGAGTGCCGGCATCGCTCACAAGCGCAATATCCTCTCCGGCGGCAATGCGCGCGGCAATGGCACCGACGGTGCGGTGCTCGTTGAACTTATGGTGCGAAGCCATGGGAGTGGAGATGTCGAAGCGGCGCATCAGGGGGGCGCTGGTGCGGGTGTCTTCGGCCAGTATCAAGGCCACCGAACGGAGCACCTCGATTGCCCGCGGCGACATATCGCCCATATTGCCTACGGGGGTGGGCACTATGTAGAGTTTCCCGGCCATGGCGCAATCAGGCAAGGAGAGTTGGACGCGACTTGAAGCGCTCTGTAGTGGCGGCAAAGAATTCGGCCACCACCGTCTGCTCGAGGTCCAGGCCGAGCGCATCGGCCACGTAAGCCTCCACCTCGGGGGCCGACGTAAGCCCCTCTATATCGGCCAGCGCGCGGTTCATGGCGCCGGCATCTCCGCCGAAAAGCTCGCGCATGAAGCGATAGCGGTCGTTGACGGTGAGCTTCACCGGACTTGAAGAGGGCACTGCCGGCTCTTCGGCCGAAGGCAGCGCGGGCGCTTCGGCTCCGGCAGCTTCAGGGTCTGCAGCTTCTTCAGTTTCGGCCACCGGTTCCTGCCCGGCGGCGGCAATGAGCGCGTCGAGGCGGGCGGATAATTCGCGGAGCTGGCGGGCTATTTCTAATAGTTCTTGATTCATGCCGGCGCGGGAAAGGGGGGATAGGTCAGTTTGAGCGGGTTATAATATATTCGAGCAGGTCGGAGAGAGTGCGGCGCATGGGGGTGTCGGGGAAAGCCTTGCCGAGAGCGGCGTTGGCTTCATCGGCCAGAGAGCGCATCTTGGCCCTGGAGTATTCAATGCCGCCGTTTTCGATGGCATATCGCGTCAGAAGCTCTATTTCGCCGGCCGTAAGCTGCTCCTTGGCCAGCATGGCGAGCATGCGTCGGTTTGCCGGCTCGTCGCCGTTGCGGAGCAACACGCTGAGCAGCGGCAGCGTCACCTTGCCCTCGCGCAGGTCATTGCCCGTGGGCTTGCCTATGCCGGCCGAATCGGGGAAGTAGTCGAATATATCGTCGGTTATCTGAAAGCAGAGGCCGAGATTGCGGGCAAAAAGCCTGAGGGCATCGAGGCGAGGGTCGTCCTCGCCCACTCCGGCGGCATATGCGCCCATGTCGGCACACGCCACGAAGAGCGATGCCGTCTTGTGGTCGATGGTGTGCATATATGCCTCTTCGCTCAGGTGGTGATAGCGCGCGTTGTAAATCTGATTCAGTTCGCCCATGGCCAGCTTGCGGCCGAGCGCGGCCATAACGCCCACCACCCTGATATCGCCGGTTTCGTTGGCGAGCTGCAGGGAAGTGGAGGTGAAGAAGTCGCCCACCAGCACTGCGATATGGTTATCCCATATGCCATTGAGCGTGGGCTCGTTGCGGCGCATGTCGGACTCGTCGACCACGTCGTCGTGAATCAGCGACGCATTGTGGAGCAGCTCAACCGACGCAGCTGCGGCTATGACCTTGGGCGACACCTCTCCGGCAAACAGCCTGGAGCTGAGAATCACCATTACCGGACGAATCTGCTTGCCCTTTCTGCGCAGATATTCGCGCACTATGCCGTTCATCATCTCGTTGGTGGAGGTGAGCGACACGAGCATCATGTCGTTCAGAGCAGACAGCTCGCGCGAAATTGTCCGGGCAATGGATTCGAGAGTGGTCAATGATGATGAGGTTGAAGCCATGCGGTGTCAGTCGAGTATTGAAGAAAGCGCGGGAATTGCGTCGAAAGCGGTCTGGTCGGGACGGATGGGTGTGACGGTGACGTAGCCGCGGCGCAGCCAGTAGTTGTCGCCGGCCGGATTCTCAGGGTTGAAGTCTTCGTAAACGCCGGTGAGCCAATAGAACTTCTGGCCGTGAGGCGACACGTAGTCCTGATACTCCTCGGTCCAGCGGCCTTCGGCGCAGGCGGTCACCTTTATCCCCTCGGGAGTGCAGTTTTTGGGCATATTCACGTTGAGGCACACACCTTTCGGCAGCCCCTGCTCCATCACGGCGGAGATGATGCGCTTGATGAAGGGAACGGTCTGCGAAAAGTCGGCCTGGGGGTCGTGGCTCAGCAGCGAGAAGCCTATGGCGGGAATGCCTGTCATGCAGGCCTCCATGGCGGCGCCCATAGTGCCGCTGTAGATATTGGAATTGCCCGAGTTCGAGCCATGGTTCACGCCCGAAAGCATCAGGTCGGGATAGCGGGGAAGGGCTGCATGAAGGCCCAGCTTCACGCAATCGACCGGAGTGCCGGTTACGGCAAACATCTTCGCGCCGTTATAGTCGGGATGTGGCACCAGACTAAGGGGGGCGTTGACGGTTATGGCGCTGCTCATGCCCGAACAGTGTCCGGCAGGGGCCACGGCATATATCTCGGCTTCGGGAATCAGCTCCCTGACGCAGTCGACCAGATGATGCAGGCCGCGGGCGGCAATGCCGTCGTCGTTGGCAATGAGTATGAGCGGTTTCTGTTTATCCATATTCCGGTTATACGAGGTGAGCCACGTTGTCTTCGCGCGAGCCGGGCAGCAGGTCAACCACCGGAATCTCGATCATGGTGTAGCAGCCGGGCTGCTGACGCATGGCGGCGCGGGCGGCACCGACAAGAATCTGAGCGGTCAGCGCGGGGTTATTGATGGCCATATTGAACTCGAGGCGTTGCGAGGGGGTGCGGCCCGAGGTGCCCTTGCGGGTCATGTTCACGCCGTGACCCATGTCGCGCACCTCGTCGACCGAGTCGACCTGAATCACGTGGGTTTCATCCGAAGCGAAATAGGGGTCGGCCTTCACTGCGGCGGCCACGTCTTCGAGCCTGGCGCCGGGAAGCAGCTCAACGTAGACCATGCGGCGATGTATGCCGGTGCCCAGCGGAATGGTCATCGACAGGGCATCTTTCACTCCCTCTTTCGAGCGCACGCACACGCTGTGGCCCATGCTCATGCCGGGACCGAAGTTAGTGTAGGTCACGCCCTTGGGGGCGGCGGCAAGCATCAGTGCGCGCACCACTGAGTCCGATCCAGGGTCCCAGCCGGCCGAGATTACGGCCACCGTGCCATGCTCGCGGGCCACTTCGCCGAGCCGGCGGCGCAGCTCGGGTATGGAGCCATGAATGTCGAACGAATCGACCGTGTTGATGCCGGCGGCGAGATATTTTGCGGCATTCTCCTCGACATGGCGCGTGGGAGTGGCCAGAATGGCCACGTCGACCTTGCCGAGTCCGGCAATATCGCTCACAACCTTATAGCCGCTGAGTTCAGCGGGAATATTTTCGACGGAACGGCGCACTATGCCCGCCAGCTCCATATCCGGAGCCTCGAGAACCGAGTCGAGCACGTAGCGGCCAATGTTGCCGTAGCCAACTATCGCCACTCTCATAGCTTCTCAACGATTTCTTTGGTGTCGCGGGCAATGGTCAGCTCCTCGTCGGTGGGCACAACCACCACTTTCACCTTCGAGGCGGGGGTGGAGATAACGGTTTCGGTGCCGTGAACGGTGGCATTGAGTTCGGTATCGAGTTCCACGCCCA
>CAYUFQ010000022.1:1617-16337 GCA_964444045.1 uncultured Bacteroides sp. | reverse complement strand
GGCTACGGGATAACGAACCGCGTGGTTGACATGGCGGCCGAATCGGGAGTGAAGCTGATTATCATACTCGACTGCGGCATCAAGGCCAACGACGAAATAGCCTATGCCAAGTCAAAGGGCATCGACTTCATTATCTGCGACCACCACGTGGCCGGCGCGGAACTGCCCGACGCCACGGCCATACTCAACCCCAAACTCGAGGGAAACACCTACCCGTTCCGCCACCTGAGCGGCTGCGGCGTGGGGTTCAAGCTCATGCAGGCCTTCGCGCGGAGCAACGGCCTGCCGGAGTCGGTGCTCGAGGGGTTTTTAGACCTGGTTGCGGTCAGCATCGCAGCCGACATAGTGCCGATTACCGGCGAAAACCGCATACTCGCCTACCATGGCCTGCGCCGGCTCAACAGCAACCCCAACATGGGGCTGCGCGCCATCATGCGCATATGCGGCCTGTCGGGGCGCGAAATCACCATATCCGACGTGATATTCAAAATCGGGCCGAGAATCAACGCCTCGGGCCGCATGCAGTCGGGGCGCGAGGCGGTTGACCTGCTGGTTGCGCGCGACGACACCGAAGCCAACGCCAAGGCCCGCGAAATCGACTGCTACAACCGCGACCGCAAGGAGCTCGACAAGCAGATAACCGAAGAGGCCCAGGCCATTCTCGAGGCACGCGGCGAAATCAACTCGCCGAAAAAGTCGATAGTGATGTATAACGAAAACTGGCACCGCGGCATCATCGGCATAGTGGCATCGCGGCTCACGGAGGTGTATTACAAGCCGGCCGTAGTGCTCACGCTCACCAACGGGCTTGCCTCGGGGTCGTCGCGCTCGGTGCAGGGGTTCGACATCTACAGCGCCGTGGAGTCATGCGAAGACCTGCTAGAAAACTTCGGCGGCCACACCTATGCCGTAGGGCTGAGCATGAAGCCCGAAAACATTCCGGCCTTTGCCGAGCGGTTTGAGCGCTACGTGGCCGACCATATCACCGACGCCCAGCTGGCTCCGGCCCATGAGATTGACGCCGACCTGACATTCGGCGAGATAAACCTCGACATGCTCCACTTTCTGCGCAAGCTCAACCCGTTCGGTCCGGGGAATCAGAAGCCGGTGTTCCGCACCCGTGGGCTGCGCGACTCAGGCACCTCGAAAATCGTAGGGCGCCAGGGCGAGCACATCAAGCTCGACCTGACCGACGCCGAAGGGAGCGCCACCATCAGCGCCATAGCCTTCAATATGGCCGACAAATTCCAGCAGGTGGCCTCGGGCAAGCCGTTCACCGTGGTCTACACCATCGAGGAAAACAAGCACCATGCCGCCGGCACCCCCCTGCAACTGCTCGTAAAGGAACTGATTTTTTGACCTACGCCACCCCGCTTGACGCCCTGCGGTCACATTGGGGGTACGACTCTTTCCGCCCCCTGCAGGCCGAGATTATCGACTCCGTGCTTGCAGGAGCCGACACGCTGGCGCTGATGCCCACCGGAGGGGGCAAGAGCATCACCTTCCAGGTGCCCGGCCTGATGCTCGGCGGCCTCACCCTGGTAATCACTCCGCTCATATCGCTGATGAAAGACCAGGTAGACAACCTGCGGGCCCACGGGGTGGCGGCCGCCGCCCTTCACAGCGGGCTCACCCGCGCCGAGGCGCGCCTGGCCATGCAGAAGGCCGCGCTGGGCAAGGTGAAGTTTGTCTACGTATCGCCCGAACGGCTTCAGAGCGAGCGCTTCGTCGGCGAGCTACGGACGTGGGACGTC
The DNA here is from genome assembly GCA_964444045.1 of uncultured Bacteroides sp. Taxonomy (GTDB): domain Bacteria; phylum Bacteroidota; class Bacteroidia; order Bacteroidales; family Muribaculaceae; genus UBA3263. The sequence goes on along the minus strand of CAYUFQ010000022.1, from coordinate 14,583 downwards.
AGCCTCATAGTGGTTGACGAAGCCCACTGCATATCGCAGTGGGGCTACGACTTCCGCCCGAGCTACCTGGCCATAGCGCGGCTGCGCGCCCACTTTCCGCAGACGTCGGTGATGGCCGTCACCGCCAGCGCCACTCCGCAGGTGGCCGACGACATTTGCCGCCACCTGGAGTTCCGCCCCGGCCACCGCACCTTCAGGATGAGCTTTGCCCGGCCTAACATACACTACATAGTGCGCACCGACGTGAACAAGCCCGACCGGCTCCTGACGGTGCTGCGCAACACCTCGGGAGCGGCCATAGTATACGTGCGCTCGCGCGCCAAGACCCTCGAGATAGCCAAGGCGCTGCGCGCCGCCGGCATATCGGCCGAGGCCTACCACGCCGGCCTGTGCCACGAAGACAAGACCCTGCGCCAGCAAGCCTGGAAGGAGGGACGGGTGCGCGTCATGGCCGCCACCAACGCCTTCGGCATGGGCATTGACAAGGCCGACGTGCGCACGGTGATTCACTACGACCTGCCGTCGTCGGTTGAAGAATACTATCAGGAGGCCGGGCGTGCCGGACGCGACGGGCTACCGTCGTTTGCCGTCACCCTGGTGTCGCCGGCCGACCGCGCCGTGCTGGCCCGGCGCCTGGCCGACGCCTTTCCGCCGCGCGAATACATTGCCGACGTCTACGAGCGTGCATGCCTCCACATAGACCTTGCGCTGGGCGAGGGCTACAACAAAGTGTTCGACTTCGACCTCGAGGAGTTCTGCCGGCTCAACAAGCTATGGCCGTCGACCGTGCGCTCGGCCCTGCAGCTGCTCTCGCTCTCGGGCTACGTTGACTACGTTGACGACCTCGATTCGCGCGCACGGGTAATGGTGACCTGCCGGCGCGACGAGCTCTACGACATGCAGCTGACGGCCGACGAAGACGAGCTGATGGAGTATCTGCTGCGCACGTATCCCGGACTCTTTGCCGACTACGTCAACATCTCCGAGCCGGTCATAGCCTCGCGGCTGAGCCTCACGGCCGACAGGGTGTATCAGACCCTGCTGTCGCTTGCCCGGCGGCATGCGATTCACTACGTGCCCCGCCGCGAGCAGCCCTATCTCTACTTTCCGTCGCGGCGCATACTGAAGAAATATATCGAAATTCCGCGCGAGGTCTACGACCTCAGGCGCGAGCGCATGCAGGAGCGCATCGAAGCGATGATGCGCCTGGCCTTTGCGACCGACGGCTGCCGCGCCAACACCATTCTGAGCTATTTCGGCGAAACGCCCGCGGGCGCATGCGGCACATGCGACGTTTGCCGCGCCGCAGCCCGCCGCAAGGCTCCCGCCGCGCCGGTGAGCCTCGGCGAGCGGATAAACCATGCCGTGCGCCCGGGCGTTGAACTGACGGTGAACTCCCTGGCCGAAACAATCGGCTCCACCCCCGAGGCCCTGATGCCGCAGCTGCGGCTGATGATCGACCGCGGAGAGATACTCCTCACCCCCGACCAAACCCTTACAAAACCACCATGCAAGCACCATTAGCCGAGCGGATGCGCCCCGCCACACTGTCAGACTACGTAGGCCAGACCCACCTTGTGGGCCCCGGCTCCATATTGCGCCGCATGATCGAGCAGCAGCGCGTGTCGTCGTTCATTCTGTGGGGCCCTCCCGGAGTGGGCAAGACCACCCTGGCCCGCATCATAGCCAACACCACCAATTCGCCCTTCTACACCCTCTCGGCCGTGAGCGCCGGAGTGAAGGAGGTGCGCGAGGTGATTGAACGCTGCAAGGCCGACTCCGCCTCGATGTTCGCGCAAGGGCGCCCGATATTGTTCATCGACGAAATCCACCGCTTCTCAAAGAGCCAGCAGGACAGCCTGCTGGGCGCCGTTGAGAGCGGAGTGCTGACGCTGATAGGGGCCACGACGGAGAATCCGTCGTTTGAGGTAATCAGGCCGCTGCTGTCGCGCGCCAGCGTCTACACCCTGCGGCCGCTCACGGCCGAAGAGCTGCAGACGCTGCTTACCCGCGCCATCGAACACGACGAAATTCTGTCGAAAATGGAGGTGAGAATCGAGGGCACCGACGCGCTGTTCCGCTTCAGCGGCGGCGACGCCCGCAAGCTGCTCAACATACTCGACCTGCTCGAACAGTCCACTCCCGCAGGCGAGCCGCTGGTAATCTCCGACGCCATAGTGACCGAACGCCTGCAGGAGAACCCGTCGGCCTACGACAAAGGGGGCGAGATGCACTACGACATCATATCGGCCTTCATAAAAAGCGTGCGCGGCTCCGACGCCGACGCCGCCATTTACTGGCTGGCACGCATGGTGGCCGGCGGCGAAGACCCGGAGTTCATTGCCCGCAGGCTCGTGATTCTGGCGGCCGAAGACATTGGCCTGGCCAATCCCAACGCCCTGCTGCTGGCCAACGCCACGTTTGACGTGGTGCGCAAGATAGGCTGGCCCGAGGGGCGCATACCCCTGGCCGAGTGCACGATTTACCTGGCCCGGTCGCCCAAGAGCAACTCGGCCTACATGGCCATCGGCGAAGCGCTGGCCGAAGTGGGCCGGAGCGGCGACCTGCCCGTGCCCCTGCACCTGCGCAACGCCCCTACCTCGCTGATGAAGCAGATGGGCTATGGCGCCGACTATAAATACCCCCACGACTTTCCGGGCCACTTCGTGCAGCAGCAATACCTGCCCGATGCCCTCACCGACACGCGCTTCTGGCACCCGGCCGACAATCCGGCCGAATCGCGCCTGGCCAACAAACAGCAATAAACGCAATAAATTCGCAAATTATCGATGATTTTTTGCGAGGTGCGATTAAATTTGTAAATTTGCGGAATATATTTCGAATCAGATGAAAGTCTTTACCACCGACCAGATAAAAGAAATTGACCGCAAGACGATTGAGTCGGGCGAGGTCAGCTCCCTGCAGCTCATCGAGAGAGTGGCCGAGGGAGTGGCCGTAGAGGTTGTCAGCCGCCTGAAGGCCAACTCGCGCATAGCCGTGTTTGCCGGCCCGGGCAACAATGGCGCCGACGCGCTGGCGGCCTCGCGCATGCTGTATGAACAAGGCTATAAGCCCGAAGTGTTTCTGTTCAACATCGGCGGCAACCGGCTCAGCGCCGACTGCACGGCCTGCCGCGACAGGCTGCTGGCCGAAGTGCCCGACGCCGACTTCACCGAGGTGGTCAAGCAGTTTAACCGGCCGCACCTCTCGGCCAACCACATAGTAATCGACGGGCTGTTCGGCACCGGGCTGCGCGAATCGCTCACCGGCGGCTTCCGCGAGCTGGTGAAGTTCATACAGGACAGCGGCGCCACGGTGGTGAGCATCGACATTCCGTCGGGGCTGTTTGGCGACTGGAACCCCAACGCAGTGGCCCGCAACATAATGCATGCCACGGTGACCCTCGGGGTGCAGTTTCCTCATCTTGCCTTTTTCATGGAAGAGAACGCCCCGATGGTGGGCGAATGGAAAACGCTCGACATAGGGCTGAACCAGACAGAGATACGCAAAACTCCGGCCCCTTTCTATCTGGTAGAGCGCTCCGACGTGCGCAAGCTGCTGCGCGCGCGTCAGCCCTTCTGCTCCAAGGCCGACTTCGGCTCGGCCATGCTCGTGGCGGGCAGCTACGGCATGATGGGTGCCGCTATTATGGCGGCGCGCGGCGCGCTGAGGGCCGGCGCGGGCCGGGTGACGGTTTACTCGCCCCGATGCGGCTGCGACGCCATGCAGACGGCGGTGCCCGAGGCCATGTTTGCCGCCGCCAATTCCGACATTCACATTGCCGACATACACTTCAACCATCCCTACGATGCCGTCGGCATCGGCCCCGGCATAGGCACGTCGGAATCAACCGCCAATGCCCTCGAGAATTTCCTCACCACCTACGATAAGCCCCTGGTGCTCGACGCCGACGCGCTCAACTGCATGGCCCGGCGCCAGACGATGCTCAACCACGTGCCGGTGCTGTCGATTCTCACGCCCCACGCCGCGGAATTCGACCGCCTGTTCGGCCAGCAGCCCAACTCAGAGGCCCGGCTGGTCAAGGCAATCGAGATGGCCCGCTTCCACAACGTGCTCATAGTGCTCAAAGGGCGCTACACGGCCATCGTGCGCCCCGACGGACGCCTCTATTTCAACTCAAGCGGCACTCCCGCCATGGCCACCCCCGGCTCGGGCGACGTGCTCACGGGAATCATCACCGCCCTGCTGGCCCAGGGCTACCGCCCCGAAGTGGCCGCGCTGGCCGGAGTGTACATACACGGAGTGGCAGGCGAGATGGCCGCCGAAACCGAAGGCACCTACGGGGTGACGGCCGGCGACATAGCCGCCAACACCGGCCGCGCTATCAAAGCCATAATCAACTGACTTTGCATCATGATTTTTCCATGAAGAATTTACTTTTCGCACTATCACTGCTCGCCGCCTCGACGGCACCGGCCCAGACCGTTACCCGGCTTGCCGCAACCAAGGCCAACGACTATGGCCTGACCTACTCGCTGCCACGCACCGTGGTGAACATCACCCTGCAGGCACGCTGCGTGGTTGAAAAACCCGGCGAATTCTATAACTATGCCGAGCGCTATCTCGGCGCGGCCGCCGCGGCCAATGCCGTGAAAGCCCCGTCGACCCGCTGGAGCCTCATTACCGCCGAAATGACGCCCGGAAGCGAGGTGCCCTCAGGTGCCGAAACCTATCTGATGCAGTTCAAGAGCGGCAACCCGGTCTACGTGCTCGTGGGAAAAGACGGCAATCCGCTGGCCATCAACACCGATCAGGTGCAAAACCAGGCCGTGAAGCCGTCGAAGCTCGCCGCCTCGCCCCTGACGGCCTCGCCGCTCGACGGCCAGGCCGCCCGATATGCAGTGACGGAAGATATGCTCGCGGGCACCTCGACCGCCCGGCGCGCCCGCATGGCCGCCGACCAGATCATGCAGCTGCGCCAGAGCCGTCAGGACTACCTGACGGGCCAGGCCGAGACGATGCCCGACGGCAAAGCGCTTGAAATGATTCTGCAGAACATCAACGCGCAGGAAGAGGCTCTGACGGCAATGTTTCTCGGCACGGTGCAGGAGCGCACCGACGTGACCACGGTGACCTACGTGCCCGATGCCGAAAACTCGGAGAGCGACGTGGTGATTGCCCGCATCAATGCGGCCAAGGGCTTCGTCGGCCCCGACGACCTCACGGGGATGCCCGTTTATCTGCAGTATGAGATTACCGACCGGGGGACGCTGCCCCTCAACGAGAAAGGGGAGAAAAAAGCCTTCCCCAAGGGCGGAGTGCCCTACTGCATTCCCGGCGCCGCCGACATCAGGATTGAATATGACGGCTCCACAGTGGCCGGCGCCGGCTTCAGCGTGGCCCAGCTCGGAGTGGTGTTCGGCCTCGACCCTTCCTTCTTCACCAACAAAAAAGAACCGGGCTACGCCACCTTCAACCCCCTCACCGGCGCCATAACCCAGATGGGCACCAAGTCCAACCACTAACCGGATTAGGCCATGAAGACCTATAACGTAAACTTCCAAGGATATTGGAGAGACATCAATAAGGACGGTATTCCGGCAGAATCGGGCGTTTACCTCGTGTATCGGGGCAAATACAACAGCTCAACCGACACGATCGGCTTGATTGAGATAATCTATATCGGGCAGAGCAAGAACGTACACGACCGTATAGCCGGCCATGAGAAAAAAGAGCTGTTTGAGAAGCAACTGTCTGACGGCGAAGAACTGGTCTACGCATTTGCGCCGGTCAAGCCCGAGGAGCTGGATATTGTGGAACAGTCTTTGATTTTTGCCCAGAAACCCGTTGTAAACGATAGCCATAAGGAACGATTTGAACAAGAAGACGCCGCATTTATAATCGACGGCAAGTGCATCGGGCTGAAATACACGGATTATAACATAACGACCAAATAACCGGAGTATGCAGAAGCTGAATGATGCGCTTGACCTTTGGAGCAAAGACAAGGAACGCCTGATTCTGTATGCCGATATTATGGGATTTAAGGAAACCGTGATATCCGAAACTCACGATGATTTGAAAGAGCGTCTGATGAAGTTTAAACAGACTTTCGATAAAAGAATCAAGCCTTTAAGGTCTGGGGACCATCTGAAATACGTTCAATTCTCAGACTCTGTCATCATCGTTGTGAACGGCACAGACTCAAAAATGGTAAATCTTATCACAAAAGCGGCCACTGTATTGATGCATGTTGCTTTGAGTCAAAATTTTCCGATAAAAGGCGTGATTTCAAAAGGAGTGTTCACATATGACGAGAACGATGAGCTATATTTTGGCAAACCTTTAGTAGATGCAGCTCTACTTCACGATGAAATTCATTTTTACGGAATAGTGGTTCATCACTCTGCGGAAAAGGTCATAAAACAGAATATAAGCAAAGACATTCCATTTATTTGTTCACCAATTCCGATAAAGAAAGGAAAGACCTCCCACTTCCATCTGGCATGGAGTCTAACCTCAACAAACCTTAGTCCGAAAGACATTAAAGTCAAGGCTAAAGAATGGCTTACGAACATTCAGGAGCAGGTTTCCGGCACACCGAGAATCTACATAGACAACACCATCGAACTGCTTAAAACCGATTCAAAAAATAAAATAAAATTGAATTCCGGTTCGAGGAATAAAACGAACACCGGCTACCTGATACCCAAATAACCACCCTGGCCGCCCCGATAATGCCGGAGCGGCTTGTTGCTTTATTTATCATTTGATGATGCTGATTACACATAAATAATCGCAAATTTTTATGTATATTTGCAGTCAGTATGAAACCGATTTTTCTGATTGGATATATGGGCTGCGGAAAGTCGACTCTGGGGCGTGCGCTGAGCCAGGCCTCGGGCTTGCAGTTCATTGACCTCGACCATTACATCGAAAACCGTTTTCACGCCACGGTGAGCGAGCTGTTCGCCACTCGCGGCGAGGAGGGCTTCAGGCGCGCCGAGCACGCCATGCTCGACGAAGTGAGCCAGTTTGCCGACGTGATAGTGGCCTGCGGCGGGGGAACGCCCTGCTTTTTCAACAACATGGAGATGATGAACGAACGCGGCACCACCGTATGGCTCAACACCCCGATCGAGCGGCTGTATGAGCGGCTGCAACGCAACCGCAGCAAGCGGCCGATTCTGGCCGACAAGACCGACTCGGAACTGATGGCCTTCATAACCGGAGCCCTGAGCGCCCGCGAACCATATTACAGCAAGGCCTCCCACCGGTTTTGCGCCACTCTGCTCGAAGACAAGAGCCAGATTGTGGTCACCGCCGCCGACTTCGTCAAACGTTTCAACCTTCCAACCATAGCTCATGAATAGTCCCGTCACACTGGAACAGCCGGCCATAACCGGACAGATGCGCCGCAAGATATCGCTTGGCCTGCCCGACGGCATTGCGTTCGGCGAACGCAGATTCCCCGTCACCCCCGAGGGAGCCGCCCAGCTCATAGCCCGGGGCATAACGCTGAAAATGGAGCAAGGCGCCGGAGCGCCCATTCACTACTCTGACGCGGCCTATGCCCGGGCGGGGGTGGAGATATGCACCCGCGCCGAGGCATTAGGGGCCGACATAGTGGTGTCGGCCGCCCCGCTCCACCCCGCCGAGGCGAAACTGATGCACCGAGGGGCTCTGCTGGTCACTCTGCTTCGCTCCGTCAGCGCCGCGCCGGCCTATGCCAAGGCGCTCCACAAGGGAGGGATTACCGTGGTGGCCGCCGACCTGATTGACCACAACGGGCATCGCCTCGTGGCCGACATACTGCACGAAATCGACGGCTGCGCCTCGCTCTCAATCGCTTCCGCCCTGCTGGCCGATCCGATTTACGGCAAAGGGATACTGCTGGGGGGAGTTACCGGCATAGTGCCGTGCGAAGTGACGGTGATAGGCTCGGGCATGGGGGCCATAGCCGCCGCCCACAATGCCCTTGGGCTCGGAGCGAGCGTGAGAATGTTTGACGACGACCTCTACTCGCTGCGCACGGCCTCGCGGGTGCTCGACCATCGCGTCATCGCCTCGGCCATTCACCCCAAGGTGCTCCACTCGGCCCTGCGCGAGGCCGATGTGGTGGTGGTGACGCCAACGGCATCGCCGTTGACGGTCGAAGCCGAAACGGTGTCGGCCATGAAGGCCCGGGTGCTGGTGTTCGACCTGACGTGCTCCCCCGGCACCACCTTTCCCGGCATAACGCTCACCGACCTGGCCGCACCTCAGGCCGAAGCGCTCACGGCAGCCACCGGCCGGGCCTGCTACAGCAACGTGGGGTGCAGGGTGCCGCGCACCGCGGCCATGGCCCTGAGCAACGCCCTGGTGGCAAACATCAGCTATCTCATTGATGCCTGCGGCACGATGGCCGAGATTCCGGCGCCCATACGGGGCGGAATGCTGATGCTCTGGGGCAAGTGCGTCAACCAGCAGGTGGCCGACGCCATAGGCGACCGCGCCCTCGACATAAACCTGATGATCGGCAACTGACCTAAACTGACAATAACGACCGACTATGCGCAGAAAATATTACGTGGTATGGCAAGGGCTCTCGCCCGGCATTTACGATAGCTGGGAGGAGTGTCAGGCGCAGGTGCAAGGCTTTTCAGGCGCCCGCTATAAGGCGTTCGGCTCAATCGAGGAGGCCACCGAGGCCTTTCGCGGAAGCTACGAGGACCAGGCTACGCTGCTCATAGCCATGGCATCACGCAAGCCTCAGATGGTGTGCGACTTCAGCGCTTTTCCGGAAATACGCACCGATGCCATAGCAGTCGACGGCGCTTGCGCCGGAGTGCCCGGTCCGATGGAGTATCGCGGAGTGGAGGTGGCCACCGGACGCGAACTGTTTCACTTCGGCCCACTCGCCGGCGGCACCAACAACATAGCCGAATATCTGGCGCTGGTTCATGCCCTGGCGTTGCTCGACAAACAGGGCGACCACATCACTCCGGTATATTCCGACAGCCGCACAGCCCTGAGCTGGCTGCGCAACCGCCGCAGCAAGACCACTCTGGAACGCACCGCCGAGAATGGCCGCGTGTTCGAGCTGCTTGAACGCGCCAACCGCTGGGTGGCCACCCACGCAATCATCAATCCCGTGCTGAAATGGCAAACCGAACAGTGGGGGGAGATTCCGGCCGACTTCGGCCGCAAATAAATAAAGCAACCTATCATTCCAAGAAATATCATGACCAAACTTTCCATCGCAATCCTAACGGCATTATCGGCTATCGGCGCAAGCGCCGGAAACCGCACCCATCTGCTCAGTTCCGACAATACGTCGCTGGCCATCACCACTACCGACGGCGGCCAGGCCTCTTACCGCTACTTCGGGCCGCGCATCAACGAAACCGACCTTGGCAGCATCCTTTCCAACGGCCATGACGCCCTGCCGCAGTTTGGAATCCACGGCACCACCGGAGCCATGCTCAAGGCCAAGATGCCCGACGGAAGCGTCAACACCGACCTGCGGGTAGACAGCGCGGCCATCGCAACCGACTCCCTCGGCCAACGGCTCACGGTCTACTATTCCGACCCCGCCTATCCGCAATTCAAGGTGAGGCAGCACTTCCGCGCCTACGAGGGCACCGACGTGTTTGCCACGCAGCTCGAGCTATCCAACTCAGGCAAGAAAGGCAACATCGAACTGATTCAATTCGCCAGCGCCTGCGTGCCTCTGACCCGAAACGACAATTATCTGACGCAGTTCGGCGGAGTGTGGGCAGGAGAATCACAGATGAGCCAGACACCTATAGCCAACGGCAGCAACGTGATAGCCAACACCAACGGCCTGCGCACGGGTTTCGGTCCGAATCCGGGCTTCATGGTGAGCATCGACGGAAAGGCCACCGAGAACCGCGGCGAGGTGTTTGGCGGCAATCTGCTCTGGGCCGGCAACTTCAAGACCGAACTGTCGGCCGACAATCACTCGCTCAAGGTCATCTCGGGCATCAACGACGACGCCTCGCGCATCACCCTCGCTCCGGGCGAGAGCTTCACCACTCCCGAATTAGCCATGGCCTACTCGACCGAAGGCAAGGGCGGAGTGAGCCGCGCGTTCCATAAATGGGGCCGCAAATACGGCATGACCCACGGCGACCGCCTGCACGACATTCTGCTCAACAGCTGGGAGGGCGTGTATTTCGGCATAAATCAGGAAGTGATGGAGCAGATGATGACCGACATAGCCGCCCTTGGCGGCGAACTCTTCGTGATGGACGACGGGTGGTTCGGCAACAAATACACGCGCGACAACGACCGGACATCGCTCGGCGACTGGGCAGTGTGCGAGCGCAAGCTGCCGCAGGGCATCAAAGGGCTTACCGATGCCGCCGCAAACCGCGGCATCAAATTCGGCATATGGATTGAGCCCGAAATGGTCAACACCAAGAGCGAACTCTATGAGGCTCACCCCGAATGGGTGCTGAGCCAGCCCAACCGACGGCTGACCACAAGCCGCGGCGGCACTCAGGCGGTGCTCGACCTGTGCAACCCCAAGGTGCAGGACTTCGTATTCTCCGTAACCGACAATCTGCTGAGCCAGCATCCCGAGATTGCCTACATCAAATGGGACTGCAACTCCGACGTGATGAACTACTCATCGCCCTACCTGCCCAAAGACCGTCAGGAGGAGCTGTTCGTGCGCTTCAACCAGGGGCTTATCGACGTGATGAAACGCATACGCGAAAAATATCCCGACGTGGCCATACAGCTCTGCTCAAGCGGCGGCGCAAGAGTGAACTACGGCCTGCTGCCATGGTTTGACGAGGTGTGGGTGAGCGACAACACCGACGCCATGCAGCGCGTGTTCATCCAATGGGGCGACAGCCACTTCTACCCTGCCATAGCGCAGGCATCGCACGTCAGCGCCAGCCCCAACCATCAGACCGGACGGCGCCTGCCGCTGAAATTCCGTTTCGACGTGGCCATGAGCGGCCGCCTCGGCATGGAGATACAGCCCAAGAACATGAACGAACAGGAACTGGAGTTTTCAAAGCGTGCCATCGAAGCCTATAAGCGCATCCGCCCGGTGGTGCAGTTCGGCGAGCAGTACCGCCTGCTGTCGCCCTACGAAGGGCCGGTGGCCGCACTGATGTATGCCGACGACACCAAGGATAATCTGGTCCTTTTTGCCTACCGGATGAACTACCTCCACAATCAGGGCGTTCCCCCTGTGAGGCTTGACGGCGTTGACGAAAACAAGACCTATCGCATCCACGACCTGACGCCTTCCAACCCGTCACGCCCCTGCAATCTCGACGGGAAACTCGTCAGCGGCCGCATACTCAAGCACATGGGCCTCGACCTCTCGAATGCCCTCGGCCACCCCGACGCCTCAGTAGCCCTCGAGCTCACCGCCGAATAATCACTACTACGCTTAATTCCCGACCGCTAAATGAACGAAGAAATAATTAACAAGAGCATAGAACTGCAAGACAGACTTGAAGACTTGATGAACGCTCATGAAAACAAAGAAATCGAGTTCAAGTCTGCAACAGGCGGTTTTCCCGGGTCATTCTGGGAGTCATATGCCTCATTTGCCAACACCGGAGGCGGGATTATAATTTTTGGAGTTACTGAGAAGAATAAGATTTTTTCAGCTAATACCTTATCTAAAAAACAGGTTGAAAAACTCAAACAGGAGTTTTTCAACGGTCAAAACAACCGCCAGAAAGTCAGCCTGCCATTGCTTGTTGACAAAGACGTATTGACTATTCCATATGACGATGGCTTCCTGCTCGCGTTCATAATACCTCGCGCCTCGCGTCAGCAACGCCCGATATACGTTGGCAGCGACCCGATGACAGGGACGTTTCGTCGAAATAATGAGGGCGACTACAGGTGTGACCCTTCCGTGGCAAGTCAGATGTTTGCCGAACGCGACTCAACAATCGGGAAAGTGGAGAGTCGTGTTCTAAGGAACTATACATGGGATGATATCGACATGAATTCATTCCGTCAGTACCGAACAATGTTTGCCAACCTCACGCCGTCTCATCCATGGACTGCCCTGAGCGACCTCGAACTGATGAGGAAATTAGGCGGTTACAGAAAAGACCGGGAAACCGGTAACGAAGGGTTTACGCTTGCCGGACTTCTGATGTTCGGAAAAACAGAGTCGATAACAGACCCGGAGTGCGCGCCTGACTTTATGGTTGACTACAAAGAGATTCCTGCCGATACGTCGATTATGAGATGGTCTGACCGAATCTATCCCGACGGCACATGGGAAGCGAATCTGTTTCAGTTCTACAGGCTTGTTCTGCCCAAGTTACAGGCAGCTTTGCCAAAACCGTTCATTCTTGAAGGGGATGAACGACGCGACGAAACATCTGCTCACGTAGCCCTGCGCGAAGCGCTGATAAACTGCCTGGTACATGCTTCATATGGCGGTTCCCGAAGAATCAACATAAATAAAACACCATATGGCATTATTATGTCAAATCCGGGAACGCTGATGGTATCATTGTCGCAATTCTATGAAGGGGGCCACAGCGAGTCAAGAAATCCGGCATTACAGAAAATGTTCGGACTTATAGGTCGCTCGGATAAAGCAGGCAGTGGTGTTGACAAAATTCTCAAAGGCTGGAAAGACGCCAACTGGCGACGGCCTTATATCGAAGAAAAAGGCAAACCCGACAAGGTTGAACTTTATTTGCCGACCGAAACACTCATACCGGAAGATATAATTATCCAGCTGCATAAAATCTTCGGAGACGTAATTCATAGTCTTGACCATAACAGCATTATAATTCTGGCCTCTGCAATCAACGGAGATAATCTTACCAACAGCGGTCTTCAATCAACACTTGACTTACATCCGACTGACATAACAAAGTTGCTACGTAGTTTATGTCAAAGAGGATTCCTGACATCATTAGGCTTTGGAAGAGGTACAACCTACCACTTAAATATAGCGCCTGATGCAAGCTCTGATGCAAGCTCTGATGCAAGCTCTGATGCAAGCTC
>CAYUFQ010000022.1:0-1517 GCA_964444045.1 uncultured Bacteroides sp. | reverse complement strand
GATGCAAGCTCCGATGCAAGCTCCGATGCAAGCTCCGATGCAAGCTCCGATGCAAGCTCGGCTTCTCCAAGTCCTGAAGAAATCGCAATGATAAAACAAACTTGCAAAGTTTGGAAGAATATTGCCGAAATATCAAAATCGTTAGGCCGCTCCAGAAGCCACACCCGCAACAGAGTAATCAAAAAACTCTTACAATCAGGCCTTTTGGAAATGGAATACCCCGATCGCCCCACTCACCCGGCTCAAAGATACCGTTTGAAACATGGAATATGAGTTGGTGAAATTCATGATTTGCAACCGGGTTGCAGAAATATCTTTTTAACTTTGCACACGAAAACGATATATGATGAGTAACGAATATTTCACAGCCAAGGAGCGGGCGCTGATGCCGGCTTTATACAGGGAGGTCCTGACCGCCCTCAGGCCGGTGCTTTATGCCGACGACTCACAAAAATTACGCCGGCTACTCACCGACGGAATAACGCAAGGCCATTACGTCCGCAATCACTTCGGACTTAACCTGCTGGTGCACAGAATGCAGACCGTGGCCCTGATGGCCGAGGCAGTGAGCCCCGACCGCTCAATGAGCCTCGCCCTGCTGCTGGCGCCCCTATGCCAGGCACAGTTTCTGACGCCAGACCGCATCGAAGCCGAGTGGGGCGAAGACGTGTGCAAGCTCGTCAACGGCCTCAATAAGGTCGACTCGCTCTATGAGCGCACGGCCTCGGTCGAGAGCGATAACTTCCGCAATCTGCTGCTCACGTTTGCCGCCGATATCAGGGTGATAATCACCGTGATAGTGGAACGTCTGCAACTGATGCGCTCCATCAACCATCATCCCGACGAGGCCGAGGTGAAACGGGTGGCTGCCGAGGCCCGCTATCTGTATGCCCCGCTGGCCCATCGCCTGGGACTCTATGCCATAAAGGGAGAGCTCGAAGACCTGAGCCTGAAATACTCTAACCGCGAGGTGTTTACCCGCATTGCCCACGACCTGAACGAGCGCAAGGCCGAACGCGACGCCTACATATCGGCATTCATCGGCCCGGTCAAGGCCAAACTTGAGGCCGCGGGACTGAAATTCGACATCAAGGGGCGCACAAAATCCATCTCATCGATATGGAACAAGATTCAGAAGCAACACAACGACCTCGACCATATCTATGACCTGTTTGCCATACGTGTGATTATCGACACTCCCCCCGAGCGCGAAAAGGCCGACTGCTGGCTGGCGTACTCGGTGATAACCGACATGTACCGGCCCAATCCGGCGCGAATGAAAGACTGGATTTCCATTCCCAAGTCAAACGGCTACGAAAGCCTGCACATCACGGTGGCCGGTCCGCAGGAGCGATGGGTTGAGGTGCAGATACGCACCCGCCGCATGGACCTCGTGGCCGAAAAGGGCCTCGCCGCCCACTGGCGCTACAAGGGCATAAAGGGCGAAAACGGGCTCGACCAATGGATGAACAACGTGCGCGACATTCTCGAAACCGCCGATTCCGGCCCCATGGAGC
>CAYUFQ010000021.1:0-16634 GCA_964444045.1 uncultured Bacteroides sp. | reverse complement strand
ACAAGGCACTCCGAGGCAAAATCGATCGCACCGACCGCGTGTCGCAAGGCAACAGGCGCCTCAAGCTGCTCGATTTCACCGACTACAGCTATCTGCCTGCACCTGCCACTGACCTCACCATAATGGCCGACGGCACCGATTGCACCGCTACAGCCTATGGACGCTTCGCCGCACATCGCCTGCTGGAACAGTCAGGACAGCCGGGCAAGATAGCCTTAGTGCAGACAAGCACTGAAGCCTTGCCGGAATCACTCAGTATCTGGTACAAGGGCGTGCAGCAACAGCCGCAATACACCGCGCCGCTGATTACCGATTGCCCCTCGGCCCACAATTGGTTCGCCGACCATCGTATGCCCCCGCGGACATTCAATCCCCGCTATCGCCACGGGAAAAAAGAGTACAACAATACGGGCGAAAACGTATCGCCGCTCAATATCAGCGAAACCCAGCGCGACCATGCACTTAAGCATGCCGTAGGCTGTAAGACCAGCGACCGGCTGATGCACCATTATCCCGAGCTGGGGCTGTATATAATCTTTTCGTACGAAAACCGAGATATCGGCGGGTGCCCTGTGTACCACGGCCATCAGTTCCCCGATACCGACAAGGCCGAATTCAACCGCCTGCCGACCGAACTTACAAGAAAACTGAAAAAAAATTTAGTGCAGCATTAAACCATCCCATTGCTTGCAATCTTGACTTTTCAATATAGGGCTTAAAAACTTTGCATTCCGCTGATTTTGGAGTCAGCCGTAAAATTGGGGGAGTGAACTTTGGGCGGGGAAGAGGCGTTAGTTCAACAAAAGAAATCATCATGCAAAAGAAGTTTATGAAAAGAGTCCTGACGGCTCTTTTAACCGTTTTTAGTTTTTACCCTATGTCAGCAAAAAATTCTTATATCTTCCTTGCGCCAGGCGTTGAGGAGGTGGAGGCCACGGCTACAATCGACGCGTTGAGGCGCGCCGGCATGCCGGTGGTTTCAGTGGCTGTGTCACACAGCAATCAGGTCAAGGGAGCCACGGGCCAGATTCTCGTGGCCGATTCGCTCATCAGCGATGTCAATACGGACGATGCCGACTGGCTCATAGTGCCGGGCGGAGATCCTGGTGCGCAGAATCTGTTTGCCAACGATGATGTCAAGGCCAAGATATTGGCCCACTACGAAAGAGGCGGCCGCATCGCATCGATATGCGCCGGCCCGGCGGTGGTGCTTGCGCCGCTTGGTGTGCTCAAGGGCAAGAGCGCCACTTGTTATCCGGGGCTCGGAGACGCAATCAATTCCAATGGCGGACGCTATATCGAGCAGACGGTAGTTGTGGAGCCGAATCTGATAACGTCTGAGGGCCCGGGCACCACCCTGCCTTTCGCCATCGCGATTATCCGCGCCACCCTGGGCGACACGGCTGCCGGCTCCGTTGCCTCCGGCATGCTTGTCAGATAACGCCGCCGCAGGCAGCTACCGCCGTTAATGGCAATAGGTGCAGCGGCTGCAGTTGGAGCAGCCGTTGCATATGGGGCGAGAGCCGCAGGTGGCGCAGTGCGCGCGATATGCGGGCCGGCATGTTTCCGCGCCGAATATGCTGCCGGGAGCTTCGGGCTGCAGGGCAAACAGGGGCTTGCCGTTGTAGTGGCTGAGGCCCGATTTGGCGGCCTGCATGCTTTGGATGCGTTTCGAGGGGATATGATAGGTTTTGCCGTCTTTGACAAACCGGGTGCCGGTTTCGATGAAGCAGAAGGTGACGCCGCAAGCCGCACACTGTTCCGACAGCGACCTGACCCAGGAGTAATGACACGGCCGCGCGCCGTCGTAGTTCTCGCCACCGCATATCACCTCCTCTATCTGCCCTGACGCCAGATAAGCCGAGGCATCTATCGCACCGATAAAGGGAGCGGCCATGAACCCTTTATGGCGCGCCGGCACATCAAGGAGCAACGGCAGCCTGACGTCGGCATTGCGCTGATTCTCACACGTAACCGAGAGCATCACGTTCTCATACCCCTCGCCCCAGTCGGCGGGAAGGCACTCCTTGATGCGATGCGCGCGCTTTGTCAGTATCCTGAAGGCGATGTCGGGGCGCTGCCGCATCATGCCCCAGGCTTCATCGCGCCATCGGTCGGCCTCTTCAACGAAAAAGTCGGTTGAGAGTCCGACATACAGCTGCATGCCTGATTTCAGTTTGAAATCGCCATGACGATTGCGGCGCAGCGGCATGTCGAAGCCCGAAGTGCGAGTCACTATCGAAGTGTCGATTCCGCGCTTGCCGTCAAGGAAGTACATATAGCAATGCTCGCATCCCTCGCTCACCCGGTGGCAGCCGTGCCATGGATTCCAGATTATCATTTCCCGAATTAGAAACTTGATTGCGTCAGCAAAGTTACGCAAAAAATTTGGAATTATCCGGGATTTTTCGCTATCTTTGCGTCATCCAAAACATTATCGAATTTTACTGATTATGAAACACTTCTTCTTTTTCGCACTTAGCATCATCGCCTCATTTACAGCATATAGCAAAACCACCGCATCAGAGGTTTTAGCAACATTCGTGAAACCCTACGAAGTAACTCAAGTCAATATGCTGGAACAACCCGAATATCTGGATGAGATAGAAAAGTCAGGAGAAGGGAACACTGAAGTTCTGAAATCGCTCACGAAATTTGATGTGTTTTATTTGAACACCTCGGCAGAAAGTCTTGACTCACTTGCCAATCAGCTTTCAGCCGACGCAGACATGACTCAGATTTATAATAAAGCACAAGATGATGATGCCGACACTATTGAGACCTCCGACAGTTTCAGGAAGCTGATAGTGCAGATGCTGCCTCTGTTTGATCACGTCAGCGCATACGCTCTCAAATCCGGCGACTATTATACTGATTTCGTTTACCTGATTCACACCACATCCGATACCAATCCGGCAAATCTCGGAATGATTGTTTATGTTCAGGGCAAGCTGACAGATAATCAGCTGCAATACGCAATCCCCAAGATTGAGTATAACTACGACTTCGTCACTCCTAAGGAATAAAAAACAACCCCGATAATCATTTGCGGCCGGCGGTAATCGTCTGGTAGTTTTTAAGCGCCCATGAAATCAGGTTGCCGATGAGCGGCACCAGCTCCCGGCCCAGGCCGGTGAGCGAGTATTCTACACGCGGCGGAATCTCGGCATAGACGGAACGGCTTACCAGATGGTCTTGCTCAAGGTGCCTGAGCGTATCGGCAAGCACTTTTGGCGATATGTCGGGGATAGCGCGCCCAATGGCATTGAAGCGGGTGCTTTCGTTTTCGGCAAGGATGCAAAGCACGAGTATCGACCACTTGCCTGAGAAGCGCGAAATGACGTTGCGCACCGGGCAATCGCCTATGCACGTATATTTTTTTAAATTTTCCTGAAGTTCCAATCTTTTCATAATCAGCAATCGTTACCCGTAAGTAAGTGCCTTATGTTCCGGTAACTACTTGTAAGTATGCAAAAACGTTGTTAACTTTGCGCTATCAAAAAGAAAGCGGATTACGTCTGCAAAGTTAATAAACATTTTTATCATTGCAAAACCATGAACGAAATCAAGGTAATTGAAACCGGCGAAAAATTCGCCCATGCCTCAGTAGGCAACATCAACGGCTTCGAAGGCAAGCTCTTCTTAAAGGATTCAACCGGCGCGACCTCGTGCGAAATCTCTTTCGGCTCGCTTCCTTCGGGCGCGGAAGTGCCGTTCTTTCACTCTCACAAGGAGAATGAGGAGAACTACATAGTTCTCAGCGGCGCCGGCCGCTTTCAGGTCGACGACCGGGCATTCAGCGTTGCCGAGGGTTCAGTAATCCGCGTTGCCACCAATTGCGACCGCATCATCAAATGCACCTCGGCCGAGCCCATGACCTTCATCTGCATTCAGGCAAAAGAGGGCTCACTCGGCGGCTACACGATGACCGACGGCGTGGTTACCGAGCGCGAAAACAAGATGTAATCGCCTCCGCCCCATACGGAGAAAGCGGAAACATGTCAGGCCAGGCTCGCACGGAATTCTCCGGGAGTCAGGCCTGTCTGCTTTTTGAAGAAGCGGATGAAGTGCTGCGGATACTGGAATCCCAGCCGCTCGGCAATCTGCTTAGTGGAAATGCCGGGAGCGGCCAGCGCGTTCTTGGCGGCAATCATCATTTTCAGCTGAATGTATTCCTGCGCCGTCTTTCCGGTTTCCGACTTGACCAGATCGCCGAAATAATTGGCTGAAAGGCACACCTTGTCGGCAAAATATCTCACGGTGGGAATGCCGCCGCTCACCGCCTTGCCCGACTCCAGATAATCATCCAGCAGATTCTCGAACCGTGCCAGCACGTCGTTGTTAAGCTCCTCGCGCGTGATGAACTGACGTTCATAGAACCTCATGCAATAATTGAGCATCACCTCGATATTCGAGATTATGAGCGATTTCGAAAACTTGTCGATGGGATGCTGCAGCTCGCGGGCAATCTTATCCATATAGTCCTGAAGTATCAGCCGCTCTTCGGTCGACAGATGCAGCGCCTCGTTGGATGCGTAGGAGAAGAAGCTATAACGGTGTATCGTGCGCGCCAGCGCGGTGCGGTTAAGGAAGTCGGGGTGAAACAGCAGCCCCACGGCCTCGGGCGCAGGGCCATCCTCAACCCGATGGATTCCCACGGTCTGCCCCGGAGCGAAGCTCACAACGGTTTCATCGTCGAAATCGTAGACGGTTTTTCCGTAGTTGATTCTGCACCCGGTGGTCTTTTTGATGAAAAGGGCGTAGAACCCGAAGTGCATGCAATGCGAGGGCTGATGAACGGAGTCGTCGAAACGGACTATGCTCACCAGCGGATGCCGGGTTTCGAATCCGAAATACCGGTTGTAGCTCTCTATGCTGTCTGCCTGAAATACCTCCATATCGTTCTGATTTAATCTGCCGCAAAATTAGTGATTAAACCCAACATGGCCAAAACCGAGAATCCACTTTCGGTAACATTGGGCCTTATATCCGTAACCCGGGTATAAACGCCAAGGAATTTATGGAGTAACTTTGCAGCGACAAAACAACTGCTAACCGGAAGGAATATGACAGACAGAGAATTTCTCGACTACGCATCGGCCGGCCATCTCATAGCCGCCGGCAGCGAAATGCACAAGGCCATGCATGCCATCAGCCAGCGGGCGCTAAGGCTCACGGCGGAAATCAACGCCACATATCACACTCCCGACGAGCTGCGCCGCCTGATGTCGGAGCTCATCAGGCAACCTCTTGACGAAGGCTTCGGCCTTTTTCCACCATTCCACACCGACTGCGGCCAAAACACGACCATAGGGCGAAACACCTTCATAAACATGGGCTGCTCCTTTCAAGACTGGGGCGGAATCACCATTGGCCAAGGGTGCCTGATAGGCCATAACTGCACCATCTGCACCGTGAACCACTCGAAAGAGCCGGAGCGACGCGGCGACATGACCTGCGCGCCCGTGAGAATCGGCGACAGGGTGTGGATCGGCGCCAACGTGACCATCCTCGGCGGCGTCAGCATAGGCTCCGGTGCCATAATAGCCGCCGGAGCGGTGGTGAACAAAGATGTCGCGCCAAATACCATTGCCGGAGGAGTGCCGGCAAAAACCATCAAAGAAATATAGCCCTCATGAAAATATCCCTTATAGCAGCTGCAGCGGTTCTCGCTGCCGCCGCGCTGCCGATGACCGCACAAAACCAAACCCACGAAAATATGATGAAAACAGAACATCTGCCCCTCACCGGGCAATGGGATAAGACATTCCCGCAGAGCGACAAAACCGACCACTCGAAGGTCACCTTCGTAAACCGCTACGGCATCACCCTTGCCGCCGACCTCTACAAACCTAAAAATGCCACGGGCAAACTGCCGGCCATCGCGGTTAGCGGCCCGTTTGGCGCGGTAAAGGAACAGGCGAGCGGCCTCTACGCCCAGGAACTGGCCGAACACGGATTCCTCACCCTGGCATTCGACCCCTCGTTCACCGGCGAGAGCGGCGGTGAGCCCCGCTATGTGGCCTCGCCCGACATCAACACCGAAGACTTCAGCGCAGCAGTGGACTATCTGCTTTGCCGCGACGACGTAGACCCCGGCAAAGTGGGGATTCTGGGCATATGCGGCTGGGGAGGCATAGCCATCGAGGCCGCCATCAACGACCCCCGCATCAAGGCCACCGTGGCCTCCACGATGTACGACATGACCCGGGTCAACGCCAACGGCTACTTCGACAGCGAGAACAGCGCCAGCCAGCGCAACGCCAAACGCGCGGCAATGGCGGCCCAGCGCACCGACGACTACCGCAACGGCAGCTACCGGCCCGGCGGCGGAGTAATTGACCCGCTGCCCGACGACGCTCCCGGATTCGTCAGAGACTACCATGCCTACTACAAGACCCCCAGAGGCTATCACAAACGCTCGCTCAACTCCAACGGCGGATGGAACGCCACATCCAACCTCCCGTTTCTCAACTTCAGGTTCTTTGAATATGCCGACGAGCTGGAAAATGCCGTGATGATAGTGCATGGCGACAAAGCCCACTCATTCTATTTCGGCAAAGACGCCTTCAACCTGCTGAAAGGCGACAACAAGGAGTTCGTGGCAGTGGCGGGCGCAAGCCACACCGACCTCTACGACCGCAAGGAGATAATTCCGTTCAGGCGCATAGCCGACTTCTTTACCCGCCACTTCGGCAAATGAAACTTAACGGCCGAAAAATTTGGAGAATTATTCGATGAGTTCGTAACTTTGCAGCACGACATAACACCATATATACAGTAAAGCGTACTTAGCGCTTCGTCTCTTGGCGACTTGAAATCTCGCAAATTTCACAAACAAGTCAAGGACAAAGCAATGGGTTGCGCCGCTTGAATATGAAGTATACGTCTCCACGGGGCAGACGCGCGGCTATGCGCATCTGGCCCCCGCAGGAAGTTTCTCTCATATTTGCGTGGGCTTCGCCATTGCCGTCCTACTTGTTCGGGCAATGCGAGAGCCTCAAGTTGCGGGACGGCAATGAGTCAGATACCCGCGCTTTCCGTTTTTTTCACCCTTAATGCCTGCCCCGGGGTATCTGACAGGCGCCAACAATCCAAAGCATCACAAAAACGAAATGAAAAAGCTGTTACTGTCACTGCTGGGAGTTGCAATAGCCTTGCCGGCATTAGCCCGCGACTTCACCTACACCCACGAAGGCCAGACAATCACCTACACCGTTATCGACGAAGACGCGAAAACCTGCCAGACCAAAGAAGGCACATTTCGCTTCGAGCCGGGCAATGACGTATCGGGAGCATTAGTGCTGCCCGAACATCCGAAAGACGGCGACATCGAATACACCCTGACCTCCATAGCCCCTTACTCGTTTGTGATGTGCAAGGAGCTGACGTCGGTAACCATACCCGAATCAGTCACCAAAATATGCGACTACGCTTTCAATAGCTGCGAAGGGCTGCGCTCATTGACACTGCCGGATGCGGTTACTTTGATCGGCAACTACGCATTCGGCGTCTGCAAGGAGCTGACCTCAATCCGTATTCCCGATTCGGTGACCGAAATCGGCTATCAGGCGTTTGTTTACTGCTATGGGCTGGGCAAAATCTATCTTCCGGAACTTAGCAAATGGATAGCAATCGACAAAGCAGGGGGAATGATGCAGATGTTTCCCGAAACCGCAACATTCTTTATGGGCAACGTGGAGATTGACCCGAAGCATATTTTTGAGGAGGAGGATTACGTCATTCAGGAGTCGGTGACGAAAATCGGCGCATACACATTCTACGACTGCGAGGACCTGAAGTCGGTAACCATTCCGGCATCAGTCACCGAGATAGGCAGCTACGCATTTTGCCACTGCCACGGAATCGAATCCATCGACCTGCCCGAATCAATAACCGGCATAGGTAATCAGGCATTCTCATATTGCACGGGGTTAACCTCTGTGAGAATCCCCTCTTCCATAAAATCCATCGGCGCGGAAGTATTTTCCGGATGCAGCAGCCTCACGGCCGTTTATCTTCCGGATATAGTCACGTGGATTTCGGCCGACAAGAGCACAAAGATGTTTGGCGTGGGCATGACAAAACCGCAATTATACATGAATGGCGAGAAGGTTGATTTTCAGGTGCTGTTTTCGGGCAATTACGTAATTCCGGAGGCCGTTAAGAAAATCGGCGCATACACATTCTACGGCTGCGAGGAATTAAACACCGTAGAGATACCCAATTCAGTGACGCAGATAGGCGACAGAGCTTTCGGCTCATGCAAAGGGCTTACGGAAGTGACCATACCCAACTCCGTTACCGAAATCGGCGAATACCTGTTCTTCAACTGCTTTAACCTGGCATCGGTAGAGTTATCAAATTCCATCACCACCATCAGCTGGGGAATGTTCGAAAGCTGCACGAGTCTGGCCGCCGTCAAACTGCCCGAATCCATCACCGTAATAAGCAATAGGGCTTTCGATAACTGCTCAAGCCTCTCATCTATCACCATACCCAACTCGGTGACAATAATAGAGCCGATGGCGTTCAGCTTCTGCAGTGAGTTAAGCGACGTGGTCATAGGCAAATCGGTTTCCGAGATAGGCATATATGCATTTGAAGGGGCAAACGCCCTGAAGAATATCACGGTAAAGGCTCCCGTGCCCCCCACGGCATCCGACACCGCCTTCAGCAGCGACACCTACGAAACGGCCACTCTCCGCGTTCCGGCAGGCTCGGCCGACTCATACAGGGAGTGCACCCCCTGGAATATGTTTACCAGCATGGAAACCACCGACGACGAAGGCCGGCTCGAGTCAGTCGAATCCGAAACCGCACATGGCGTTACGGAAATCTATAACCTCAACGGCACCAGAGTTGCCGGCAGCATGGACCGTCTGCCCGATGGAGTGTATGTTGTGCGCCGGGGTGCAAAAGTTACAAAAGTGAGAATCTGAGCGACAAAACAGGGCAAACAAATCAGGCGAGGAATGGCTTCACAGTCATTCCTCGTCAAATAATAAACCAATCATTATCACATTTCCTTTATTTCACAATGAAAAAGTATCGTTGCTTCTTACACTTATAAAACATCGCGCGATGCGAAAAGGTTCAGTCAGGGCATAAAATTTTTTTCACTGCCGGGCGAGAGCGAGGGCGATGACCTGCTCGGGAGTGTAGCGGCGGCGCAGTTCGGCCATGCTCAGCGAGGAGTCGCGCTTGGCCAGGCGCCGACCGGCAGCATTGGTTTTGAGAGGGATGTGGGCGAATTCGGGAATTTTATAGCCAAACAGTTCATACAGATAAATCTGCTGCGCCGACGATAGCAGCAGGTCGGCGCCACGCACCACCTCGGTCACCCCCATCAGCGCGTCGTCAACCACCACGGCAAGCTGATAGGCCCACTCGCCGTCGGCCCTCCGCAACAGAAAGTCGCCGCACTCGCGCGCCAGATTGACGCACTGCGGCCCGAAGTTGCGGTCGGTGAAGCGCACATTGCGGTCAGGCACCCACAGGCGCACGGAGTGGCGCCCCTGAGGCTCGGGATGCACGCCGGGCATCACGGCCGGACGGCAGCGGCCGCCGTAGATTACCCGGCCGTCTGACTGATGAGGCGCCTGAGTGGCCATAATCTCCGCTCGGGTGCAGGTGCAGCCATAAGTCAGTCCCGCCTCGCGCAGCCGCCGCAGATGGTCGGCGTAGATGTCGCCGCGAAGGCTCTGGCAGTAAGGGCCATGGGGGCCGGTGCCGTCGATTCCGCCTTCGTCCCACTCGAGCCCGAGCCAAAGCAGGTCGTCTTCAATCTGACGCGCATACTCCATGCGCGAACGGCCGCGGTCAAGGTCTTCAATGCGCAATATCCACTTGCCTCCGCGCTCCTTGACCGAGCGGTAAGACATAAGGGCGGCATAGACGTTGCCAAGGTGCATCCTGCCGGTGGGCGAAGGCGCGAAACGCCCCACGGGCGTCGGCTCAGATTTCAGTTCCGGTTCATTCATAGGAGCACAAATTTACGGATTTTTCGCGAAATTTTGCTTAACTTTGCAGCGCCGTTCACAAAGAGCGGACAATTGATGACCGAATTTAACCCTCACGTTCAGAACTTTGCGTTCAAAGAAAACTGGAAGAGCACCGCAGGCTCCTACAGGTATGGCATAGCCTTGAGTTAAGGCTCCGCGGAAGATTTAGCGATAAATCT
This sequence comes from uncultured Bacteroides sp., assembly GCA_964444045.1. Taxonomy (GTDB): domain Bacteria; phylum Bacteroidota; class Bacteroidia; order Bacteroidales; family Muribaculaceae; genus UBA3263. The sequence goes on along the minus strand of CAYUFQ010000021.1, from coordinate 6,451 downwards.
CGTCCACAACACCTGTCTTTAAAAAATTCCTTTCATTTTTTCTTTTTTTTAAATTCCCCCCTTTTTATGAACAATCCACGATTGCTCACAGGGCTGCTTGCCGCGGCCTTGCTGAGCGGCGGAGTGTGCGGTGCCGGGCGTGAGGCCACCACAGTGAGCCTTGAAGAGCTGTTTGACTCGGCCGAGCGAAACAGCCTGCAGCTGCGCCCCGCCTTTTCGGCCGAAGAGGAGTCGCGACAGGAGATACGACTGGCCCGCGCCAACCGTCTGCCCGACATCAACGCCTCCCTATCGCTCAGCTTCATCGGCAACGGCTTCACTACCAGCCGCAACTTCTCGGACTATCAGAAAGCCCCCATTCCCCATCTGGGCAACATGCTGAGCCTCGGCATAGAGCAGCCGGTCTATGCCGGCGGAGCGATAACGGCCGGCATTGAACTGGCCGAGCTGAAACTGACCGCCACGCGCTATGCCTCGGAGATGCAGCGCAACGGCATCAGGCTTCAGATTGCAGGATTTTATCTCGACATCTACAAATACTCCAACCTGCGCACGGTGGTGGAGAGCAACATAGCGCAAGCCGGCAAGGTGCTGGCCGAGATGCAGGCGCGCTATGAGCAGGGAGTGGCCCTGAGCAACGACATAACCCGCTATGAGCTGCTGGTGTCGGACCTTGAGCTGCAGCTCGTAAGAATCAACAACACCATCGACATTCTCAACGCCAACCTCACGGCCATTGCCGGACTGCCCGAGGGCACGGCGATAGAGCCCGACCGGGCCATATTGTCGGACGCGCTCCCCTCGATGCCCGAAGAGAGCTGGCGCGAAGAGGCGCTGAGAAACGCGCCCGCGATGAAGCTCGCCCGGACGCAGTCGGCCATATCGCGCAAGGCCGAGCGCCTTACCGAAGCCGAACGGCTGCCGAAAATAGGGCTGCAGGCCGGCTGGACCATCGACGGGCCGATTCTCACCGAAGTGCCGCCTATAAACCGCAACCTGAGCTACTGGTATGTGGGGGTGGGAGTGTCGTACAACCTGTCGTCGCTCTTCAAGAGCAACAGGTCGATTGCCCGCAGCAGGGCCGCGACCATTCATGCCGACGATGAACTGGCAGCGGCCGGAGAAAACACCGGGCTGAGCGTCAGAGCCGACTATATCCGCTATATGGAGGCTTATGAGGCGCTGAAAACGCAACGGAAAGGGGTGGAGCTCGCCGAAAAGAACTACTCCACGGTGTTTACCCGCTATGCGGCCGGCATGGCCCTGATTACCGACATGCTCGATGCCGCCGACTCCAGACTCAACGCCGAGCAGCAGCTTGTCAACGCCGAAATCGACATAATTTACTACTATTATAAACTTTTGTTCACCTCAGGAAAGATATGAAACATCATACGAAGAAAATACTGTCATACGTAATCACCCTCGCCGTAATAGCCACCGCCGCCATATGGATTTCAGGCAAGTTCGTCAGGCTCGGCAACGTGGAGTTCACCGACAACGCTCAGATTCAGCGCCGCATAGTGCCGGTAAACAGCCGTGTGCAGGGCTATATCAAGGAGATTCGCTTCAAGGAATATGAGCGGGTGAGCAGGGGCGACACCCTGGTGATAATCGACGACGCCGACATGCGGCTGCGGGTGGCTCAGGCCAACGCCGACCTGCAGAACGCGCTGGCCGGCCGCAACGTGGCCGACTACACCGTCGGCGTGGCCACGGCCAACGTGGCCGTGAGCGATGCATCGATTGCCGAGGCGAAGGTGCTGATGGAGAATGCGGCAGTGAACCTTGACCGCTATACGCGCCTGCTGGAGCATGATGCCGTGACCCGTCAGCAATTCGACGGAGCCAAGACCGACTACGAGGCAAAGAAGGCACGCTACGAGATGCTTTTGCGCCAGCGGGCGGCAGCCGGTTCGGCAGCCGAGGAAATCAGGCAGAACATAGCCCGCTCGGATGCCGGAGTGGAACTGGCCGGCGCCCTGCTCGAAACGGCGCGGCTCAACCTGTCGTACACGGTGATTACGGCTCCTTGCGACGGCTACACCTCGCGCAAGGAAATCCAGCAGGGGCAACTCGTGCAGCCGGGGCAGACGCTGCTCGACGTGGTCGACGCCTCGGAGGTGTGGGTGGCGGCCAACTTCAAGGAGACCCAGCTCCGGCACATCAGGCCGGGCAGCGAGGTTGAGATAGAGGTCGATGCCATTCCGGGCGAGAAGTTCGCCGGGCGGGTGGTGAGCATCTCATCGGCCACAGGCGCCGCGCTGTCGGTGTTGCCGCAAGACAATTCGGCAGGCAACTTCGTGAAAGTGCGCCAGCGCATACCGGTGAGGATAGAGTTTGCCCACACCGCCGCCGGACTTGACCGCCTGCGGGCAGGCATGAACGTTGAATGTGAGGTGAAATACTGATATGGCCGACTACCACAAACCGCAAGGGCCATTTGACATTCCCGACGTGCCCGACTGCATTCCGCGGCGGCTGAAGCCCTGGCTGTTTATCTTCTTCGTGCTGATAATCCAGTTTTCGGGAGGGATATATCTGGCCGCCGCCACCGACATGGCCGGCACCACGGCCCTGATGCAGGAAGATATCCTCATGGCCGGGTATGCCTCGCTGGTGGGCATGTCGGTCAACTTCTGCGTGATGTTCAGGCTGAAGTTCCGTTTCTCAAACCGCATCGGCCTGCTCGCGTGCGGCGCGGCGCTGATTGCGGCCAACTTCATATGCGCCAACACCGGCAGCGTGCCGCTGCTGGTGGCCACCTGCTTCGTGGCCGGATGGTTCAGGATGTGGGCCACGTTCGTGTGCAATTCCACCATTCAGCTCTGGCTCACGCCCGTGCGCGACATGGCCATATTCTTCTGCTACGTCTATCTGGTGGTTGACGGAGTGATTCAGCTCAGCGGCATCGCGAGCGTATATACCGCATTCTTCTCACAATGGGAATACATGCACTGGATAATGAGCGGCCTGCTGACGCTGATGATGCTGCTGGTGTTGCTTCTGGTCAGGCCGGTGAAAGGTCCGCTGCAGATTCCGCTTCTCGGCATCGACTGGATAGGGGCGGCGCTGTGGAGCATATTCATGCTCTGCTTCACGTTTATCTGCGTCTACGGCAACTATTTCGACTGGTGGGAGGCCGAGGAGATATGCGGCGCAACGCTGCTCGGACTGGCCTGTCTGGGCATCAACCTGTGGCGCGCCACCTTTCTCCATCACCCCTACATCTCCTTTCAGGCCCTGACGAACCGCAACGTGGTGCGCGCCACTCTGGTCTACCTCGTGTTTTTCACCCTTATGGCCACCGAGCACGTGTTTGAACACAGTTACGCCATAACCATCCTCGGCTTCGACGAAACGAACCTCATAGACCTCAATCTGTATGTACTTGCAGGCATCATTGCCGGATGCGCGTTCACCTACCTGACGTTCGCCCGGTGCAAATGGCGCTACAAAACCATGACTGCCATCGGATTCACCCTCGCGACGGTCTATCTCGGTTATTTCTACTTCACGCTTGACTACGGGGTGGAGAAAGATGCGCTTTTCATTCCGCTGTTTGCCCGCGGAGCCGCCTCGGTCATCATCTCCATAGTGTTCCTGACCTCGATAGTGCAGAGCGGCCTTCACTTCTTCGTGTTCCCGCAGGCTCTGACGGTCAACGGCTTCACGGGAGCCGTGATGGGCGCCACGCTCGGCCCGGCCCTGATAGGCGAGTTTCTGAGCCACACCATGGCCCGCAACGCCGCGCAAATTGGCTCGGCGCTCACCGACGTCAGCGCCACGGGCGGTGCGCCACCCGCCAGCCTCTACGGCATGGTGCAGACTCAGGCTCTCGCAGTGTCGATGAAAGAGGTCTACGGCTGGCTGCTCATAGCGGCGCTCCTTTCGCTTGCCGTCATCGCCGCGAGCTACGGGCCAATACGCCCGGCGGCAATCTTTCCGAAATGGCGCACCATCCGCAAACGCCTCCGCCGCAATCTGCTCCGTCAGCCTGCATAATCCATCCTACCCCCGATGAAACTTACGCGAGGCTGCGCCATGGAGATTCACCCCCGGCGCATGACCTTCTTTCCTCATGATTTCCGAGATTGGTTGGCTCCACGGCTTTTAGCTTCATCACTCGCACGACGCAACTCCTCGAAAAATTTTCTTTCAGACTCACGGTTGGTTTCGCGCACCTTTTCAGCCGCATTCTCCATGAGTTGGCTAAGTTGCTCATCGCTGGGGTCATGGTCAGCATCAAAGCGATATGATTTGTATTCTGCCTGTGTCATTATTGCATTTGATTTTATGTAATGCAAAATTACGGATTTTTTTGAGATTCCTACAGCGTCATGATAAACTTTTCAAGCTGTAGACGCGACTGTGTATCAGCGAAATGGCCGCGCCCACATCGCCAACGTCGCCCCGGGCCATGAGCCGAAGCGGCACCGCAGGCAGTTGCGGCGAGTATGGTGGCTGAACGTATCGGACCGGAAGCAGACGGAAGCCGTTGCGTTCATAGAACGCAATGCGGCGGCGAGCCTCTTTGCCCAGCTCAGGCGGCTCCACTTCGAGTATCACCGGGCCTTGAAGCTGCGCCAAGGCCTGCGAGCCTATGCCGCGGCCCCGCATCCGGGGAAATACGGCGAAATGCTCAACATAGGTAAACTCCGGGAACTCCCATACGGTGAGCAGACCGGCATTGCCGACGGCATAGAAGCGAAATGCAGGGTCGGCCGGCGGGAATTGCTCCGCCGGGCGCCGCTCCTCGGGCGGAAAGGCGTGGGCATAGAGCTGCATAAGCCGACTACGCTCGCTGTCGGTAAGGTGGGTGCGCAGCAGCTCCATCCGGTTAGTTGACGATTACCGGGCAGGTGAAGTATCCGCTGAACAGAGCCCGGGCCCTTTCGAGCTGAGCCGGCGTGTTTTTGGGAGTGTCGGCCAGGGCATAGTCAAGCCCCATGGCGGCATATTTATGGACTCCGAGGGTGTGATAGGGCAGGATTTCAACGCGCTGAATGTTTTCATAGCCGCCGAACTCCGCGCCCCAGGCCCGCATATCGGCCTCGGAGTCGGAGATGCCGGGCACCAGCACATAGCGCAGCCACACGGTGATGCCCCGTTCGCGCAGTTTCCGGGCGGTTGAGAGTGTGTGGGCGTTGCCCGCACCGGTGAGCCGGCGGTGGGCAGCGTCGTTGCGCTGCTTCACGTCGAGCAGCACCAGGTCGGTCAGCTCATGAACGCGGTCAACCTCGGGCGACTCGATGGCCCCGTTGGTGTCGAGACAGATGTGGATGCCCTCGGCCCTCAGCCGCTCGAGCAGCGGAATCAGTTCGCGCGCCTGCATGGTAGGCTCTCCGCCGCTGAAGGTGATGCCGCCCCGCTTTCCGAAAAACGGGCGCTGATCAACCGCCATCTTGACTATTTCCTCAACCGGAGTGGCCACGGCCACGGGGTCATGAGGGTCAATAGTGTCGGGATTGGCGCAATAGAGGCATCTGAACGGACACCCCTGCAGGAAGACGACGAGCCGGAGGCCCGGCCCGTCGAATGTTCCCATAGATTCGTATGAATGAACTCTGAGCATTTACATTGATTCGTGGAAGCTGCGGGAGATTACCTCCAGCTGATGCTCACGGCTCAGTTTGGTGAAGTTCACCGCATAGCCGCTGACACGGATGGTGAGCTGAGGGTAGAGCTCGGGGTGTTCCATCGCGTCGAGCAGGGTTTCACGGTTGAGCACGTTGACATTGAGATGATGAGCGCCCTTGGTGAAGTAGCCGTCCATCATGCCGACGAGGTTTTCAACGCGTTCGTCGTCGCTCGGGCCGAGGCTCTTGGGTATGATGGAGAAGGTGTTGGAGATGCCGTCCTGACTGTCGCGATAGCGCAGCTTGGCCACTGAGCTGAGCGAGGCTATGGCTCCGTGGGTGTCGCGGCCATGCATGGGGTTGGCGCCGGGCGCGAAGGCCACTCCCTTGGCGCGGCCGTCGGGGGTGGCGCCGGTTTTCTTGCCATACATCACGTTGGAGGTGATGGTGAGCAGCGACAGGGTGGGACTCGCGTTTTTGTAGACGGGCAGCTTCTTCAGCTCCTCGCTGAAGTAGTAAACGAGGTCGACACCCAGATGGTCAACGCGGTCGTCGTTATTGCCGAAGCAGGGGAAGGTCCCCTCGATATCGAAGCCCTCGGTGAGGCCGATTTCGTTTCTACGGGCCGTTACCTTGGCATATTTTATGGCTGATAGCGAGTCGATGGCAATCGAAAGGCCGGCCACGCCATAGGCCAGGTTAATGCGCGGGTTGGTGTCGATGAGCGCCATCTGGGCCTTTTCGTAGTAGTACTTGTCGTGCATGTAGTGGATGATGTTCTGCGTTTCGTTGTAAACGCGGGCAATTTCCTTGAGCACCATCTTGTAGTTGCGCATCACCTCCTCGAAGTTCAGCGTGTCGGAGCTGAGTTC
>CAYUFQ010000020.1:0-17280 GCA_964444045.1 uncultured Bacteroides sp. | reverse complement strand
CGGTGACGGAGTGCACGGTGGTCATCAGGCCGTCCTTGATGCCGAACTTGTCGTTCAGAACCTTGGCGATGGGAGCCAGGCAGTTGGTGGTGCAGGAAGCGTTTGAAACGAAGGTCTGACCGGCATAGGTCTTGTCGTTAACGCCGCATACGAACATGGGGGTGGCGTCCTTTGAGGGAGCGGACATAACCACGTACCTGGCACCGGCTTCGATGTGAGCCTGAGCCTTTTCTTCAGTGAGGAAGAGACCGGTTGATTCAACCACGTATTCAGCACCTACTGCGCCCCAGGCGATTTCAGCGGGGTTCTTGCAGGCGGTAACGCGGATGTGCTTGCCGTTTACGATGAGTTCGCTCTTTTCGAGGTCGTAGTCAACGGTGCCGTCGAATGCGCCGTGCATGGTGTCATACTTCAGCATGTAAGCCATGTAGTCTACGGGAAGAAGGTCGTTGATTGCAACTACCTCAACGTCGTCGCGCTTGGTAGAGGCGCGGAACACGAAGCGACCGATACGGCCAAAGCCGTTGATACCAATCTTTGTCATAGTTCTTTTGTTTTTGGTTATAATGGTTTATTGTCTTTGAGTTTTGCAACTTTAAGCAACCGCAAAGTTACAAAAAACTTTGCGGTTGCCAAAATTTTTAATCAAGTTTAAGGAAATTACTTCACGAGCACCTTGCGGCCGTTGATGATGTTGATGCCCTTGACGGGGGCGCTCAGGCGGCGGCCCTGCAGGTCGAAGATTGCGGAGGCGGCGCCGTCGGCGGCGGTGATCTCGCTGATGCCGTCTTCTCCGGCCAGAGTGATGCTAATGGGGAAGAGCTGGGCGTTTTCGCCATAAACCGCGCCGATGCCCACTATGTCAACATTCTCGGCAGCAGCGACGCCGCTGATGTTGAAGCGGTTGAAGAGCTGACGGCTGTCAGCGCCCTGGCTAACGGTGTAGGTGGTAGTGCTTTCGCCGGCTTCTTCGGTGATGGTGGCGCCCTTGATTACCACGAAGTCAGCGGGAGCTACCGAGCCGAGAGCCTTCTCGACGGGAGCGATGGCCTCACCGTGAACGGGTTCGCCGAAGCTGTCGATCTGAGGAGTCATCTGAGGCATGTTCTGATAGTAGCTGAACTTGCCGATGATGCCGGTGAGCTGGTCGCCGTTGACATAAGCGTTAGCCATGGCGCCATATACCTCAAGGTTGGTTTCGCCGTCGGTGATGAAGGTGTATTTCTTGTCGGCGCTCTGGTAGAACACGGTCACTGTGCCGGTAATCTTGGTGTTAGAGGTGCACTGGTCTTCAACGAAGCTGGTCAGCGACGGGGTTTCGGCCACGGGCAGGGGAGCCAGGCCGCCTACGATAGTGTAGGCAGTGGTGTTTTTCACGCCCCAGGTGCCGCAATATTTAATCAGGTCGCCGCAAACGCTCACTTCCTTGCCCAGGTTTCCGGGGCGGTCAACGAGGTTGAGGTCTTCGCGCACCTTGCCGGCGGGCAGCTGCACGCAAACATAGTTCTGCTCATAGCCGGTAGATGCAGCGGCAATGACGATGTTGGAGTTGGTGGTCAGTTCGGTTGCGGAGAACACGTTGCCGGTGCCGTCAACATAGTTCATCACGCCCACGATGATGCCGTTCACCCACTTACCGGTTGCGCCGTTGTTGTTGAGCTTGATAACGTCGGCAATGGTGTAGGGGTCGGTTTCGGTGCCCTGGCCTTCGGTGTCGGTGGGAGTGGGGTCAGGAGTCTGGCCGCCGCCCTCGCCATTGAGGGTATAGGCAGTGGGGGTCTTGATGCCGGGCATACCGAAGTATTTTTCGAGCGAGCCGTAGATGTTGAGCACCTTGCCGAGGTTGCCTGCATTATCCTTGAGGTTGATGGCGGTGCGGAGGTCGCCTACGGGCAGCTGCACGGGCACGCACTTGGCATAGTCGGTCTCGCCGGCGGTTGCGGCGATAAACACGTTGGAGGCAGAAGCGCCATCGCCGGTAGCGGCTGAGAAGTCATCCTTAGCCGACTGGCCGTTGGCCGAGCCGACGATGTAGCCGGTCACCCAGGCGTTGCCGGCCTTGGTGTTGTTGAGGGCGATAACGTCAGCAACGGTGTAGGGCTTGGTTTCCGAGCCGTCGCCGGTGGTGGTCACGGGGTCGGGATCGGGCACGCTCTGGCCATCGAGTTCATAGTCAGTGGTGCTCTTCACGCCCCACACGCCGCAATATTTTTCAAGATTGCCGCAAACGCTCACTTCCTTGCCGAAAATCTCGGGGTGGGCAACGAGGCTCAGATTATCGCGAACGGCGCCGGCAGGGAGCTGCACGCATACGTAGTTCTGCTCATAGCCGGTAGTAGCGCCTGCAATGACGATGTTGGTGCCGGTGGTCAGTTCGGTTGCGGAGAACACGTTGCCGGTGCCGTCAACGTAGTTCATCACGCCCACGATGACACCCTTGACCCACACGCCGGTCTTGCCGTCGTTGTTGAGGGCAATAACGTCGTCCACGGTGTAGGGCGACTCCTTCGAGCCGTTGCCCACGGTCTGCACGGGGTCGGGAGTGGGGTCGGGAGTCTGGCCGCCACCTTCGCCAAGCACCACCTTGAGGGATGCGATAGCGCCGTTGTTGGCGCAGGTAAGGTCGAGATTAACGGTCGATGCGCTGCAGCTTACGGTGAACTCCTTGCCGCTAACGGTGACGCTTGAGCCGCCATTAACGGCATATGAAGTGATTAAGTTGGTCTTGGCCATGGTGAACTCGATGCCTGTGATATTCTCAGAGGCGGTGATGGTCATGGACGTGCCGCTGTTTTTGTAGATACGGAGACCGTCTGACCACAGACGCCAACCGTTCTTATCAGCGGTTTTGTTGAGGGTGATGGTAACGCCGCCGTTTTCAGTCAGGGTGGTGCCATTGTCGATGTATGGGCCGTTGTTGTCGGTTATGCGGGTGAGGCCGTAGGTCTCATTGGCAAAGTCGAAAGTAACTTCTGCCGCCGACATCATAGTTGCTCCGAAGAGCACCGTAGCAATCGAAAGTAAAAACTTCTTCATGTAAAAAATTACTGTGTTAAAAAAATAGTGAAATATGATGCCGCAAAGGTACAAATTATTCCACAAAACGCGAAGCGTTCAGTGTTAATTTTTTGTGAAGATATCAGCTAATGGGCTCCTGCGCCGGAGTCGCCACGATATCTTCCGTAACCATTTCCCTAACGTTAACGGGCGGAAGGATAATTGCGCTGAATGGCGTTCCATCGGTCTTGCAGAACAAGATGCCACGGGCCACGCCTACGGTATGCACGGCAAGGTGTTCGAGCAGGTCCCGGGGAATTATCAGACTCGACTCTTTGATGAAAGTCGCCCAACTTACAGAATCCACCTCAAACTCACAAGCCACCTTAAGCACGAGAAAAACCTCACTTTCAGTCTGAAATTTAATATCCAAAACGCATATCACACGTCGCTTGGAAGCCGCATATTTAAAGCCAAGGCCAACCGAATAGGTTATTTTATCATCAGGAAGTGTTTGAGAAAGAATCGCAAACTGTTCTACCGCGATTCTAATCATGCTGAATTTTGTCATTACGCCACAAATTTTATATCATCAGATTCTTTATCAATACAAAAACCATCTGAGCCACTATAGGCGCTGACCGGGCTATATACCGGAGCCACGCTGGTAACCGCAGATGCCTCGACCGCCGGCAACTGATGGCCGACCAACGAATTATCGGAAACCTCCTGATAATGAACAACTACATCTTCGGCTTCATCAACCGGCGAGAATTTGAGCGAGGGCACATATCCACAGGCCAGCGACAACTCAACCATTTTTGAAATCTTATGGTCGAAATCTCCATTGAAAATCTGCGATACGTAGCCTTTTGACACTCCAAGTTGCTGAGCGAACTGAGTTTTACTCATTTTATTATCTACGAGATATTTGTTGACAAGCTCAAACAAGTCTATCTGAAGCATTTGAGTCCAATAGTCAACTGAATTCAAAAGTTCGTTACGGTTCATAGTCCGGAATAATTGCTGGTAATTGGTTGAACTTACGGAAAACTGATTCTATATCTTTATTCTGATTGCCTTTGAAGCCGCCGAGCAATAGCATCACATCTGGTCGCTGAAGTATGAAGTAGACGCGGATATTGTCTTTTTTAAACTCATAAACATCGTTCCGGTCGGATTTACCGCCCGAGATATGTCTGACCATCGTGCTCCGCATCATGGTATCACCGAAGCGGTCCATAATGGCATGCAGCCGCCGCAGCACCTGAATATCCCTTTTCTGGCGCAACGACGCGCAGAATTGCTCATACGGAGATTGACCGTCAATAAAGATGGTATAGAATGAGTATTGTTGATTATTTATGCCGTCCGTTGGCCTTTTTGAAAATTCGGACATTATTTTTCACTAAAGGAATCAATAAGATGTTATCATAACGGTGCAAATTTATGTTTATTTTTTTATTTATACAAGAAAATACGGCAAAAAGTTTAGTTTTAGCTAAACTTTTTGCCGTATATGGAAGAATAAGGCGGGAAAAAGGGTCAGTTGGGCGACTGGAGGACTTTGGGGGTGAAGCTGAAGCGATAGGCCACGGTGAGCATGGCGTAGCGGGGCAGATTGTTGGTCCATACCTCCACGCGGCCCTGGGCGTTGGTGCTTATGGTCACGTTGCTGAGCTGGCTCAGGATGTCGACCGCCACGATTTTGAACGTGAGGTCGCCCTTGAGTATGCTCTTCTGCACCGAGGCGTTCCATACCCACTGGGTGGTGTTGAGCGAGGGGTCGTCGAAGCCCCTGCGGAAGTCGGCGTTGAGCGTCGTTTCCCCTTCAATCTGCCAGGGCAGGTAGAAGTTGATGCCGGCTTTGACGGAAGAGGTGGTGGTGGAGAGTGCGGTGAAGCCCTCGCGCGGCGAACCGGAGTGATGCCAGTTGGTCGAAGCACCCACAAAGAATTTAGTGCCGTTAGTCAGCCGGTAGGACAGGTTGACGTCGCCACCAACCCGGTCGGTGCGCACCACCGAGCGCAAAGGCTCATACGAGGCGCTGACGTAGTCAACGCTATTTACGTGGCTGTAGTTTGCACTGATGTTGGCAGTCCAGCGCTCGTTGGGGCCGAATTGGAAATAATATGAGCCGTTGGCCGAGGCCCACCAGTTGCCGTTGACCGAGATGGGGCGATGGGTGGTAACGCCCGTGGCGGGATTGAACACGGCGGTCTGCGCCGTGCTGTTGCGGGCAATGTAATAATGCGCGTTAAGGCTCGCACCGTCATGGCGCTGCTTCCCGTAATAATTCATCCACAAGGAAACGTCATGGTGCTGCTGCTTGGGCAGACTCAGGCCCGCTTCGGGACCGAGATAGATGTTGAGAGGATCAGAGGAGTTTGTGGTCGGCACCATGGTGAACATGTTTACCAAAGAATTATAGTAGTCATACGCCACGGAAAAATAGGCATAACGCGTCTTGTTGTTTGTACTGATAGAGACGTTGCCATAGATCTGCTGCGCTCCGTCGGAGTCGTTTAGGCGGTAATGCAGCGGCTCGTCGGCCAGATAAGGCTTGTTGTATGACAGATGGCGGAAATACTGAGTATGATTTGCCGTTAAAGATACATAGTAGCTCAGATTCCGGCCGGAATCGGTGGGGGCAATCATCTCCGAACGAAACGACACAATAGCGATAGCCCTTGCGCCATTGTTGAGGAAGAGGGAGTTGACGGTGTTTTGCCCATCGATAATAGGATTGATATTTTCAGGCGCGGTGACCGAAGGGAGCGGACGCGAAGCCGGGTCGATATTCTGCAGCAGCAGGTCATATTCCATGGCCCCGTCGTTTGCCTTGCGCTCAAGCGTCCACCCCACAGCCGGAGTGACGGCAAAGGTGTTCATGCGGGTTTCGCCGATTACGCGCTTGTTCCAGTCAAAGCGTAATGAGGTCGAGGCATTGGTGTTGCTGTTATGCTCGTCGGTCCACTGCTCGCGGCGCACGGGGTTGCCACTGGCATCGGCAAGGGTCTGATAGTATATGCGGCCGAATTTGCTGTCGGTAGAGCGGTTGGTCACGTTGCCATAAAGCAAAAACTTGCCGCGCACGGATTTCGGTGCGAAATTCGCGCGGAAATTAACACCGGCATCGACCCAGTCGGGGAAACCGGGCGAATGGCCCTTATACGACGTGTAATTGGTGGAGGTGATGGAGTTTTTAAGCTCCTCCGAGGGTTCGAGGCCGGGCCGGAGGGCAAAAACAGAGTCAACCACGGCTCCGCGCGATGCATCCATCGGGTTACGGTTGAGGTTCACGTCGAAATTAGCGGTGTTTGCATCTGAGCGCAACACGTCGACATACGGATTGACGCTCACCGACACGTTATCGCCCAGATAAAGCAGCTCGGCGTGGCCTATCAGATGGTGGCGCAGGTCGTTCTGCTCGAAGCGCTGGCGCGAGTAGAGGTTGCCGCTGTCGTAGAAGCGGACGCTGGAGGTCAGGGTGCGCACCTTGATATCCTCCCTGCTGTACTGCATGTCGGCAGTGAGCTCGATTTTTTTGTTCGGGTTATAAAACACGTCGAATCCGCCCATGGCCACCTGCATCTCGCCCGACTGGTTCCAGCCGTTGGCCCAGTCGCGCATCGACGACGATGATTTCGATGTGTTCTTGATATTGTTGACGTTGCCGAAGGCACTGAAGCGATAGGTCTTGCCGAAGCCGATGAGGAACGCGCGGCCGAGATAGCGGTGGTCGAACCGCTTGGGGTCGCCGGCATTATGTATGCCCGGGCCATAGCCGCCTTCTACGCTCATAATCGTGGCCATGGAGAATTCTTTCTTCAACACCACGTCCATAACCAGGTTCTCATCCTGCGGAGTGTTGTCGAGGCGCTGCGATTCGAGGGTGAGGTAATCGTCTTTGGCAGCCTTGTCATAGACCTTCACCTTGTCGACGGTGTATGACGGCAGATTCTTCAGCGCCACTTCGGGGTCGTCCTTGAAGAAGTCCTGGCCGTTGAGCAGCAGCGACTGCACCTTCTTGCCGTTCACCTTGATGGAACCGTCGTCGGCCAGCTCGGCGCCGGGCAGCTGGCGTATGAGGGCGTCGAGTGTGGAGCCCTCGGCCAGAGTGAACGCCGCCGAGTCGTAGATTATCGTGTCGCCCTTCATCACCATCTTCACGGCAGTGCCCACGATTTCAACCTCGCGGAGCGACGTCTGACGCATCGGCTCCATGAACAGCGAACGCAGATACACCACATCCTGCCCCTCCGACGCCACCTTGAAGTCATGGCGCAGCGGTTCGTAGCCCTCGCGGTTGAGTATGAGCGAGTAGTCGCCCACCCCACCCTGCACTATCATGCGCAGATAGCCCGTGGGTGAGAACTTGGTGGTGTCGTTGCCCTCCATGAGCTTGAACGGCACCATCGTCACGAGCGAATCGTTCTTTACCAGCGACACATATAAACTGTCGACCGACTGACGCTGCCATTCCGATTTGGAATAGTCCTGACGCTGCACGTAGGCGCGGAGCACGAATTGCGAAAGTTTGGCGGAGGCACCGAGAGCCGCGGCCAATACCAGAATCAATGTGAGGAATTTGCGCATGATTTATTTGGTTTATTATCAATAGGAAGAGATTAACAGTGCAAATATACGCAATATATATTTAACACTTACCCCCCCCCCGATTTATTAACATATTTTAACACTTAGCGGACCACTTTGCGGCAGCCGCGCGGGGTGCGGACCAGGTAGAGGCCGCGGGCGTCAGGGAGGCCGAGGCTGCCGCGCCCCTTGGCCACGAGGCGGCCGTCGAGGGTATAGACGGCGGTGTCGCCACCGTCTGCCGCGTCGGCATCACCGGCAGGAAGCTCATGGAGCGATGCGCTGTCGAGGTCGCTGATCCGGCGAAACGCTTTCCAGCCGGGCGCGGCGCGATAGGCGGCTATTGACTGCTCGGGCACATAGAGGGTAGCCGCAGAGGCCACGTCGGAGCCAATCGAGTTCGCTTCAACCGACGGTGGCTGCGGCGACCTGACAATCAGTCGGGAGAGCGACGGCATGGAGGTCAGGGCATATTCGCCCACGTCGGTCAGACTCCCGGGCAGGGTGAGGGTCTCAAGCCTTACGCTGCCGGCGAACGCGAGCGGAGCAAGCGCGGTGGCGCCGGCGGGCACTTCGTAGGCAGAGGCGGAGCGATTGACCGGATATTGCATCACGACGGTACGGTCGGCATTGAAAAGCACGCCGTCAGCCGCGCAGAGCCGGGTGTTGGCGTCATCAACCTCGATGCGCTCAAGCGCGGCGGCATCGGCCAACGTTGCGGGGAGCACATCTTCCACGTCGGGCCCGATGGTCACTTCCGCGAGATATGGCGCCGGGCTGAAGCAATAGTCGGTCAGCTGCCTCACTCCTGAGGGTATGGCGTAGGTTGCCGACGTGCGGCCGGCGGGATATTGCACGAGGGTGGCACCATCGGCAGTGAACAGAGCGCCTTCGTCGCCCGCCTTGAGCAGGGTGTTCCCCTCCTCCACCTCAAATCCGGCAATGCCCTTGCAGCCATAGAACACGGCGTAGCCGAATTCCCCGACTCCCGCCGGAATACGCACCGACGTGAGGTCCTCGCAATATTCAAAGGCAGAATCGGCTATGCGCTGCAGAGTTGACGGCAGACTTATCTCCGTCAGGTAGAAGCAACGGCTGAAGGCCTGACTGTCGATATATGACAGCCCTTCGGGGAGCACCACCCGGTCGAGCCCCTGACAGTTGAAGAAGGCATGGTGGCCGATGCCGCGCACAGTGTATTCCCTGAACATATAGTTCAGCTTGGCCGGAATCTCCACCGTGGCCGAATAGTTGCCGGCGTTGAGCTCGGGATAGGTCACCTCCACCGAACTGCTTCCGAGAATCCGGTAATACACTCCACCATACTGAAAATCGAAAGCTCGCGCCGCCGGACAGGCCGACAGCGCAAGCATCAACGAAATTAGTTTATGTCTTGAGGTCATTTCTTCAGAATCTTGAATGTGGAGGCGCCGTCGACCGTGACGAGATATACGCCCGGAGCGAGCGCGCCGAGGTCGGCCGAGGCGGTGGTGCCGTCAAGCGCCACCGAAGCTACCGTCTGGCCCGCAACGTTGCAGACCTGTGCGGTGCGTTTGCCACCTTTCACCGTCAGCACGTTGCCGATGAGCTGCACCGAAATGCCGTTCTCTCCGCCGGTCAGCTCGGTCAGGCCGGCGTTGGGGTCGCCGGGTTGCTTCAGGGCGATTTCAACCAACGAGCCGGGGCTGACCAGATAGAGAGCCTCGGGCCGTGCGGCATACTCATGGTTGGCATCGACGGTCACCGTCACGTCATACGCGTCGGTTACCGGATTATACACGGCACTGAACCCTGCGAACTCGGCCTCGGTCAGGCCGTTGGCGGTGAGCTTCCAGCGCTCGGGCGAATGGTAGGCGCGCACGGAGAACCTGGCGGTGCCACCGGTGTAGGGCACGTCGATAACGTTCGAGTCAAGGCGCTCCATCCAGGAGTAAGAGGCGCCGAGATTGACCAGCAGTCCGGCAAAGTGGCCGGCCGAATAGTTGAGATAGCTCAGATTCTGGAAAGCCTCATATTCGCCGGTGTAGGGGTCGTAGGCCGAGAGCAGCATGAGGTTGTTGCCGTAGTTTTCGCCCTGGGCCACGAGGTTGGGGAACACGATGTTGCCCCCTGTGCGCAGGCCGGAAATCATCACCATCACGGCCCTGTCGGCATAGACGGGCACGGGGAAGTTGAAGCGCAGGTTCACGTATTCGCGCTTGGCGGCGGGGATATCCTTGCCCTCGATGATGGCCTGGCCGATCATCCCCTCCACGTAGCCGTCGCGGTCGAGGCTGAACGCGGTCATCAGCAGATATTCATCGTCGGGCACATCTTCCTGCACCAGAGCGGTCACGTCAACATAGTCAAACCCGTAGGGCACCGGAGATGCCTCGAAATGAGAGCATATGCCGAGCACGTCGACCGAGCCTTCGACCTGACCGAGAATCTTCTCCCAGGCAAGGTCGATATTGGGATTGAGCGACACGTATTCGCCGCTGTACTTCACGGAATGTCCGGGTTCGGTGATGTCGTAGTAGCCCACACCGAATTCCCCTTCATAGCCGCCGGTGTCGGTGCCCCGGAGAATGCCGCCGGCCTGCATCGAGGTGAAGCCTGCCACATAAGGGTCAGACACAGCCTTTTCGAATATAGCCTTGAGCACGGGAGTCATGGCGACTGTGCCGAACGGATAGGCCGGAGTGACGAGATGGCGCACGTCGGAGCTGACCGTTCGGCCGTCGGCGTCGGAGTAGAGCCACTCATAGGTCATGGCGTCTTCCGACTGATTGACCCAACGGGCCTCTACGGCCGGCGGAGCCAGCAGCCTGGGATTGACCGGATATTCGACTTTAGGCGAAATGCCCTGGCGGAAAAAGCCGGCGGGCAGATCATATCCGGCCTTGGGCACGGGCACACCCACGGTTACGTTGTCAAGCCCCATGGCCTGACCCATCGAGCCGAAATAGCGGAAGGCAAAGCGGGTGGGCTTGTCGATATAGTCCTTGACCGACACGAACATTGACTCATACATCAGCCCGGAAATGTCGGAGAGCCCCTTGCGCAGCTCGGTTTCGGTGTAGTTTTTGAGAATCACGTCGTCGACCAGGTTCCATATGGTCTGCCAGGTTTTGCCGCCGTCGGTCGAGGCAAGCACCTCGAGCTGGTTGTTGCGGCCATCGAAGCCGTTGGTAGCACGGTTGTAGACCACCCACGACGGATAGTAGAACAGTTTGAAATAGAGCCAGTCGTCGCCCAGAGGAGTTATCTCCGGGGTGATGAGCCATTCATCCTGATAGGCAAGGTCGGTATGCTCGCCATAGGCCATGTCGGGGTTAATATAGGCAAACGATTCGCCCTCGTAGGCCGCGCAGTCCACCACCGGACCGCCAACCGACTTATTTTCGTTGGTGAGCACTCGCCAGGTGAGGTTAAAGCGGGGTTCGGAGCTGCCGGGCACTGTGGTGCCGGCCTTGCTCACGTCTTTCCAGCCTTTGGGCAGCCATTCGGATCCGGCAACGCCGTAGTTGCCCGGGTTGCTCTCAAAGCCCTCGAAAAAAGTCACGTGCGCACCTTCGGCCGGTGCAAATGCCTTGACGGCAGATTTGGCGGTCAATGAGGGCGTCACGGCAACCACCTTCGATTCTCTTACCGGAATTGAGGCATAAGCGCCGACACCGGCGGCAAGCATGCCACACAGGGCAATGCCTTTCAGGGATTTAATGCGGTTCATATTTTGATTTTAAACGTTTTATGCAATGTTTTCACAATATAGATGCCGGCGGGCAGCGAAGAGTCGAGCGCGCGGCCGACGGGGCGGCCGGCAAGGTCGCAGACGCTCACTTCGCCGCCTTCGCCGCCGGCCATGACGTCGGTTATGGCCGACTGGACGGACGTGATTTCGATATCGTCAATCATCACCGGCTCCGTGCTCGTAGATATGGCGAAATCGTAGAATCCTACGGAATATACGCCGCTCTCGGCCACCGTGAACTCATAGCTCTGCAATTCAAACCGGCCTACGCTCTCGCGGTTGGCCACATAGCCCAGATTGGGCGCTATGTAGGGCGAAATCGCCCTGTCGGGGTTCTGCTCCGTGGCGAGATAGATGCGCAGCTGAGTGGTTTGAAACGAAGCCGCGCAGGCAATCTTGAATTTGAGCGAATAGGTCACTCCCGCCTCTAAGGCAATGGGGGCGGAGAGCAGATGGTCGGCGTGGCGCACGGAATATTCGCCCCTGATTTCGGCATAGCGGTTGCCGTCGGCGCCGCGGGCAATAGTCCATTCCGGAGTGACCGGGTCGAGGTTGACCGTCTTGAAGCAGATTTCTTCAAAATCACCGGCCTGCTCGAAGTCCTGGAAATAGGGCACCGAATAGGGTTCGCCCAGAAGCAGCTTTTCGCTCACGGCAGTAACGGCATCATAGCCTTCGGTTATCACGGTCACCTCCCAATGATAGTTTGCCATGGGGGCATCGGGCAGCCGGTCAACGACGCCGCACCCGGTTATGCCGGAGGCAACGGTCACGTCGCCAGGCTGACGCACCACGGTATAGGTGGTTTCCGCCAGGTTGACCGTACCGCCGTTCGCTCCCTCGGGAGCGTCCCAGCTGATTGCAACGTCGTTGCCGTCGGCCACAACCTTCAGGTTCGACACCATGCCCGGGGCATCATATCCTATCATCACGTCAATGAGGGCCTTGGGGCTGGTGCCATGGGCATTTGCCACGCTGGCGGCTATCTGATGATTGCCGGAGGCTATATTGAGCGAAACGGAGGCATCGGCGCCGGCTTCCAGCTTGCCGGTGGCGGCACTCTCGCCGTCGACTTCGATAACGTAGTCAAGCTCGCCGGCAAGCGCATTTCCGCCCACTGTGGCGGCCGGAGCAGTGAAGCTCACCGTAGTGGCTTCGCCGGTGAACTGCGCCTTCAGGTTCAAGGGAGCCGCAGGGGCATCCTTGTTGGCCGAGGCATTATCGATATAGAACGCATTATACCGCTGCCCCATCGGGAAGTTATATAGGTGCGTGGCCTGCCCCGTGGCAAGGTCGATTTCATAGAGCGAGGCGGTATAGAGGTCTTTGACCGCGCCCCAGTACATCCGGCCCGTGGCGTCATAAATCGCGGCCGACTGGCCGGCGCCTGTAGCCGTTACGCCTACCGAGGCCTTCTCGGTGAGCGCTCCGGTGGACTTATTTATCGTGTAGAGCTTGCCCGTGGAGCCTTCGATGCCCCAGAGCACGCCGTTGCCGTCGAAGGCCAGCGCATTGATTATGGTGGTGGTATAGTCGCCTATCTGGCTGACGGTGCGCTGCTCGCCGTTGTAGGTGCCGAAGCGATATGACCCGGCCGCCGACTTGAACCAGCCGTAAATCAGCCCCGAAGCAGGGTCGCAGGCCATGTCGAAGGCAATCACATCATCGGTGAGAGGCTGCCCGGCAGCATTGGTGTAGGTCCACACGGTATGGCTCCACGAGCCGTCGGCACCTCCCTGGGCCGTGGCCTTGCCGCCATACACTGTGTAGCTGGACGAGCACGTGCCGTAAACGGTCGATGCGTCGGTGAACGTGCCGCCCGACCCTCCGAAATAATATTGAACGTAGGTGGTGCCGCTGAGCTTGTCGACGGTGCTGGTCACCGTGCCCAGCCGGTAAACTCCGGCGTTACCCGCAAGGGCGCCTGTGGCATAAATCACGGCCGGCTCCGGCTCCACGGCTATGCGGCAAGGCGGCGTTGCTGCGGACGGAACCGCACACAATAATACCGGAATTGCAATAAGCAGATACTTTTTCATAGACATAACGAATCCGAAAATCTAAAATTTTCGCAAAGGTACATAAAATATTTCTTTTTTTTGCGTAACTTTGCGAAAATTTTACATATTTTCCAATTCATCAGATTCATATGCTCCTTAAAAAGACCATGATTGCCGCGGCAATGATTTTAGGTGCCGCAACAGCCTATGCAGCAAACCCCAAGCCCTTCACGGTGCCTGAGGTGAGCCAGTGGAAAGGCGGTGAGGGAACATTCGTGCCTTCGCAGTACTCAACCCGCATTGTCCACGACGGCAAAGACAATCGCGTGGCCGACATTGCCCGCATGCTCAGCCAGGACTACACCACCATGACCGGCGCCACCCTGCCCGTCGTTTCAGGCAAGGCGCAGAAGGGCGACATAACGCTGAAAATCAAGAAGAACAAAAAGGCAAACGTTGAGTCTTACACCATACAGATAACCCCCGACGGAGTCACCGTAACCGCCCCCGACGAAAAGGGCCTCTACTGGGCCTCACGCACCCTGCTGCAGCTGACCGAGCTGGCCGACGACGGCATGTCGCTGCCCGCAGGCACCATTACCGACACTCCCGAGTTTGCCCTGCGCGGATTCATGCTCGACACCGGCCGCAAATTCTTCCCGATGGAATATCTCTATAAGCTCGTCGACGCGCTGAGCTACTATAAGATGAACACACTGCACATTCATCTGAACGACAACAGCTTTCCGCGCGACTACGACAACGACTGGGATAAGACCCAGGCCGCATTCCGCATGGAGAGCGACCTATTCCCCGGCCTGACCGCCCGCGACGGCTCATACGGCAAAAAGGAGTTTCGCGACTTCATCGCCTATGCCGCGTCGAAGGGGGTTGAAATCATACCCGAAATCGACTTCCCGGCCCACTCGCTGGCATTCACCCGCTATCGGCCCGAGCTCGCAAGCACCGGACGCAACGGCCGCGACCATCTCGACATAACCAACCCCAAGACCTACGAGTTTCTCGACTCGCTGATTGCGGAATATATCGGCGGAGAGAATCCCGTGTTCACCGGCCCGCGCTTCCACATAGGCACCGATGAGTATCAGGGCGACTCGCTGACCATGGAGCAGTTCCGCGGATTTACCGACCGCTACATCAAATACACCGAACAATTCGGCAAGAAGCCGGCCATCTGGGGCTCGCTCACCCACGCCAAGGGCAAAACCCCGGTGAAGTCAGACGGCGTGCTGATGTATGGCTGGAGCAACGGCTACGCCAACCCCAAAGATATGATTGAGCAGGGATATCGCATGGTGTCGATTCCCGACGGCGCCGTCTACATAGTGCCCAAGGCCGGTTATTATTATGACTACCTGAACAACCGCCACCTCTACAACAACTGGACTCCGGCCAACATAGGCGGCTACGTGGCCAAGGGCGACACCGTCCGTCAGATCGAGGGCGGCATGTATGCCGTATGGAACGACACGCCCAGCAACGGCCTCACCGTCAAGGACGTTCACCACCGCATCATCCATTCCCTCCCCACCATGGCCGCAAAGACCTGGAGCGCCGGCAACGTGACAGTGCCCTTCGAGGAGTTCGACTCCATCAGCCGCACCATGATTGAGGCTCCCGGGGTGAACTACCTGGGCCGCTACGGCCGGGGCGGCGAGGCGGCCGAGATTCTCACTCTCGACGTGGTGCCCGCAGGCTCGTCGCTGCCCATCCCCGAGATAGGCTATGACTACACCGTTGAGTTCGACGTAGAGGGTGCGCCCGAGGAGCTTGGCACCAAGCTGTTCGAAAGCCCGTATGCCACCTTCTGGCTCTCCGACCCCGTGAGCGGCAACATGGCCTACTCGCGCGAGGGCCAGCTGATAACCTTCCGCCAGAACATACTGCCCGAAGAGAAACTCCACGTGAAAATCACCGGCAACAACGAGGGCACGAAGCTCTACGTCAACGACCGGCTGGTCGACGACATGAACGTGCGCTGGCACGCATATTATATGCCCAACAAAGAGGGCAAGCGCGTGGCCACCTCAGGATATCCCGCCGCAGTGGTGCGCACTCTCGTGTTCCCGCTCGACAAAGCCGGCAAGTTCAACTCCAAGGTGACCAACCTGCGAGTTGTCAACGCCATTCTATGAAAGCTCTCTACGCCACATTAGGCTGCAAACTCAACTTTGCGGAGACAGGCACCATCGCGGCAGCGCTGGCTGACCGCGGTGTGGCCCGCGTGGCTCCGGGCGAGACGCCCGACGTGTGCGTAGTCAACACCTGCTCGGTCACGGCCGAGGCCGACCGCAAGTGCCGCAGCCTCATCCGCTCGCTCCATCGCCGCTATCCCGCCGCCCGCATCTACGTCACCGGCTGCTACGCCCAGCTGCAGCCGGTCGAGGTGGCCTCACTGCCGGGAGTGGAGGCCGTGGTAGGCATCAATGACAAGCTGCGCATGGCCGACTATGTGCTGGCGCAGGCCGAGCCGGCTGCCGTGGTGCCCTCGAAGTCGCTGAGCGAATTCATGCCCTCATGCTCCCGCGGCGACCGCACGCGCTACTTCCTCAAGGTGCAGGACGGCTGCAACTACTGGTGCACCTACTGCACCATTCCGGCGGCCCGCGGCCGCTCACGCTCCGGCTCGATCGGCATGCTCGTGGGCCAGGCACGCTCCGTGGCTGCCGAAGGGGGCAAGGAAATAGTGATTACCGGAGTGAACATCGGCGATTTCGGCAACGGCACCGACCATCGGTTTATCGACCTGATCCGCGAGCTCGACCGGGTTGACGGCATCGAGCGCTACCGCATAAGCTCGCTCGAGCCCGACCTGCTGACCGACGAGATTATCGAATTCGTGGCCTCAAGCCGCCGCTTCATGCCCCACTTCCACATTCCGCTGCAATGCGGCTCCGACCAGGTGCTCCGGCTTATGCACCGGCATTACGACTCCGCTCTGTTTGCCGACAAAGTGGCGCGCATCAGGCAAGCCATGCCCCACGCGTTTATCGGAGTAGACCTCATTGTGGGCGCCAGGGGCGAAACGGCCGAACTGTTCGAGCAGAGCAAGGCCTTCGTTGAGAGCCTGCCGATTTCGCGCCTCCACGTGTTCCCCTACAGCGAGCGCCCGGGCACCCGCGCGCTCACGGCCATTGACCACGTAGTGGCCCAGGAGGAGAAACACCGCCGCATGGAAGTGATGACCGCAGTGTCGGAGGCCAGGCAGCGCGCCTTTTCCGAGCCGTTTGCCGGCACGGTGCGCCCAGTGCTGCTCGAGCACGTGAGCCATGGCCGCATGGGCGGATTCACCGATAATTACCTGCGCGTCGAGCTGCCGGCCCCCATCCCCGCGCTCGCCAACCGGGTGGTGAACCTGCGCCTCGCCGACCTCTCGCCCCAGGCCGACAAATTCACCGCCCAAATCGATAATTGATAATTCATAATTGATAATTGATAATTGATAATTGATAATTGATAATTCATAATTGCCCTCAGTTTCCGTAATAATCCTCAACTGGAACGGCCTCAACCTGCTCAAGGAGTTCCTGCCCCGGGTGCTCAACGCCACCGACCTTGAACTGTCGGAAGTAATCGTTGCCGACAACGGTTCGACCGACGGCTCGCTCGACTACGTGCGCTGGCTCGGGCTGCGCACCATCGAATTCCCCGAAAACCATGGCTTTGCCGGCGGCTATAACCTTGCGCTCGGGCAGGTTGACACCCCCTACACCGTGTTGCTCAATTCCGACGTGGCGCCCCGGCCGGGCTGGGACCGCGCGCTCTTCGGCTACATGGAGGCCCATCCCCGCTGCGGAGCCTGTCAGCCCAAAATTCTGAGCTGGCACAATCCTGAAAAGTTTGAATATGCCGGGGCAAGCGGAGGCTTCCTCGACCTGTTGAGGAAGCAAGGGAAGTTGCCGAAAAAGCGGGATATCCGATACTTGTCAA
>CAYUFQ010000019.1:7206-17349 GCA_964444045.1 uncultured Bacteroides sp. | reverse complement strand
CACTCCCTTGCCTGCCGCAAGGCCATCGGCCTTGAGCACGTAGGGCGGACGCAGGGTTTCGAGGAAGCTGCATCCGTCGCTGACGGTATCGATGGTAAACGACCGGTAGGCCGCCGTAGGTATGCCGTGGCGCACCATGAACTGCTTGGCGAAATCCTTGCTCCCCTCGAGGGCAGCGCCGTCGGCGCCCGGGCCGACGATGAGCATTTCGGGCATCTGCCGGGCAAAGTAGTCGCGTATGCCGGCAACGAGGGGGTCTTCGTTGCCAACCACTATGAGCTCAACTCCGCGTTCGCGGCAAAAGCTCTCCACTGCCGGAAAGTCGGTTGGCTTAACGTCTACGTTAGTGCCGTAAGCACCCGTGCCTCCGTTGCCCGGAGCGATAAAAAGGTGTTCACACTTGGGGCTTTGGCTGATTTTCCATGCCAGGGCAGACTCTCTGCCGCCTGAGCCGAGGAGCAATATGGTCATATAGGTTGGTCGGGGGTTTATAAGGTTTATCGTAAAGTGTCAGATGGTCTGGTCATTTTTGTCGCCGGCTATGCGTTGGCTTTTGCGGGCTGAGATAGAGGGCTTCCGGCCTATTATCGCCTCGAGCGCCTTCACGTTGCGCCGCTTGGCCAGCGGGTTTTCGGGTTCGGGCAGCGGCTCGTGGCCGGGCTGTCTGTCGGCCTCTTTTCGCGCCGGCTCTTTCTTGCCGAACGGCTTTTTACCACCGGCCGGACCTTTGCGCGTGGCTTTGTCGGTGCGATGCGATTCGAGTTTGCCGCCGGCGGCACGGAATGAGCGCTTGTCGCCGCTGAAAATAACGTATTCGCGCAGCTCGCATTGCAGCGAGCCGTTCATCAGGCTGTCTTTCGAGCTGGGCGCAAGGCCTATGTTGGCCATCATGTCGTCCTGATAGCCGATTACCCAGGCGTGATAGCCCGTGAAGACGTGTTTCAGTTTGTTGCCGAGCAGTCTGTACAGCCCCTCGAGGTCTTCGGGCTTGAGGCGTTCGCCGTAGGGCGGGTTGGTAATGAGAACGCCGTCGGCCGGAGCCTCTTCCCATGCGCTCAGAGGCTTGAGCTGCAGGTCGATGTATTTAGCCACCCCGGCGCTCTTGATGTTGCGCCGGGCAATCTCAATGGCTTTGGGCGACATGTCGGCGCCTATTATCGGGCAGGTGACGGGGCGCTCGGCCGAGTCGTCGTTATACAGGCGGTCAAACAGCTCCTGGTCAAAGTCTTCCCACTGCTCGAAGGCAAATCCCTTGCGGTAGATGCCCGGAGCTATGTTGGCCGCAATCAGCGCTGCCTCGACCAGAAAAGTGCCCGAGCCGCACATAGGGTCGACAAACGGACGGTCGCCCTTCCAGCCGCTCTTGAGTATGATGCCGGCGGCCAGCACTTCGTTAATCGGGGCCTCGGTCTGAGCCTCGCGCCAGCCCCGGCGGTGAAGGCTCTCGCCCGACGAGTCGAGGCTGAGAGTCACGTCGGCATTGGATATGTGGACGTTGATTACCACATCGGCGTCGGTGAGTCTTACTCCCGGACGGCGCCCCTGCGCGTCGTGGTCGCGAAACCAGTCGGCTATGGCGTCTTTAACCTTATAGGTTACAAAGCGTGAATGGGTGAAGTTGTCGCTATTGACCGTCACGTCTATGGCGAAAGTCTTTTCCGGACTGAGCAGCTTGCTCCAGTCATATTCTTTCACACGGTCGTAGAGCTTTTCAGGCGAATGGGCCTTGAATGAGTAGAATGGCTTGAGAATGCGCAATGCAGTGCGACACTGCAGGTTGGCGCGGTAGAGCATCTCTTTGTCGCCGCTGAATGAAACCATGCGGCGCCCCGGCTCAACATTTTGTGCGCCCATTGCGCGCAATTCTTCGGCCAATACCTCTTCAAGTCCTTGAAAGGTCTTGGCAACCATTTCAAATGAGTCAGTGTTCATCGGATTTTCGCTTTTTTGTCGCTGCAAAGGTACGCAAAAAAGCAGAGAAAATCGCACAACCCGTAAACCTTTTTCTCATCCCCGCCGTTATAATGCTGAAACGAGTCTACATAACCCAAACGATTTCATAACCCAAAATTCAAGTGTACAAGGCCGTCCATTCCGCCATCCGGACGGCCATTTTTTCGTGTGTGTTAAACAAAAGCCAGTCAGAATACTATAGGTTCCTGACCGGCCTCACGATTTAACTTACCGTTATCGGTAAGCCTTTAAAGCGCTTACCGATATGCATATCGCTGATTCGTAGCGCGTTTGGGAGCTTATCGGTAAGTTCTGACCAATATATATTTAGTTGAAGGTCCACTTCCTTTTACTTCGCATAGCCCAAGTTCGACCATCTGCTTGATATCTGATTGGGCGGTAATCTTGGATATATCGCCGAATAGGTTCATATACTCGGCCTTTGTAAACTCATAGCCTGTGGCTCGTTGGTTCAGAAAAGTTAAAATTCGATTATTAACCTTGGCAGTTTTCTTATGCCTCGAATATAAGGTCAGGGTCGTGTAGCCATCAGTACATTTCCATTCGGGCTTTTTATAACCCATTTTCTGCATGCCGTCATAGATGACAGAAAGACCTCGGCCGGTTTTTTCCATCAGGCCTGCCATATGAAAAACCTCAGCCATTAGCGGATTGCGTAGAAGTGAGCCATGCGGAACAACTTTGCCCTTTACAATGTAGTTCCTCGACATCTCGCCAGGGTTAGATATTTCTATCCTGTCTTTATAAATGAATATGGTTATTTCATCAAGAAAGCCGGAATAGCTTCTGTGAATCAATGCGTTCGTAATAGCCTCATCCACAACTGCCATTGGATAGACATAATTTTCACGTCTAACGCCTTTCACATCATCAAAAGATGCCGTACGCGGCATGCGCTCCTGAAAATATTCCATTATCCTTTGATGGGTGTTCAGTAAATTATCCTCTATGATGAGCATTTCCTGATATTTATTGGCCGCTTTGCCATTTAACATCATCTGAATCCTCACCTTGCATTGAGCAATGAAAAGACTGACATCCTTGCCGAATAAAGCCATCGCGCCATTCGACACCGACGAAGCATTTATCAGATGTAATCTCGACAATGTGGCACTCAAGTGGGCTTCCTGACTCCACACAACGCGTCCAAGCTGTTTGCCTTTTTCGTAAATTCTATTCATTATAGCTGTATCCAGATCCGCTATTTCGGCGGTCATACAGGTCCCAAGTTCCCACTTATCCTGAAATTCATTTTCAGAACGAATCATCGTTGCCATTTGTCTATATTCCGGCACCACAACTTCCTCTCCATCCAGTATATAGTAGCGACCCATGTATGAATAAGGAGGCAGGCCGCCTTTCATCACTGTCAGCAAAGCAATCCGTTTGCCTTCACACACTTCGTCCTGCACATAAACCAGCGGTATAGGCGAAATCTTATCGGTTATCTCCTGCTGTAAAGCCACGGTTGAATAATTCTCCGGCAATCCAATCAAAATTCCACCTTCATCAACGCCGAGCGAAATCCATCCACCGCCGGCGTTCAACAAAGCGCAAACCTCCATCATTATGCGGTCTTTGTCGTATGATGGTGCACTTATCAACGGTAATGGCAAATGCTTCTGGTATATTATATCCTTTATAAAACTCATAGGCTTTTACATTTAGCGATTAAGTTTCTTACACGCTCAACATCGTGGAACTGCGCCTCAATAAAACGGCGTATATCACTCAACTCACAATACTCACGCACAGCTTGAAAAGGCTGCACCCAGTTGCCGGTTCTATCTGATTCCGGACGTATGTCTCTTCTCACGGCAGCACGATACATTCTCACGGCATGAGGGTGAATCAGATTATTCGGAACGTTATATTCCTTCTTCTCTCCATTCACCTCTTTATGCGTCACAATCACATCTGGAATATCTTCGGGTTTAAGGCGCATCATGCTCAAGAACTTATGTGCATACTCCACGCGGTAGTCCGCCATCACAAATCTTGGCATACCGCAGTCAATCGCAGCTTCTATCTCCTGCTCTGTCACAGACTTCTCTTCGCCCTTATAGATACCGCTACCCAGGAGTGGGCGTATAAAGCTCAAGAATATATCGCACTCTTTCACGGCCTCCACGCAATTCACGAATGCGTTTAAAGTGCTGTCTAACGGAATTGTGCCCTTCTTCGACATATATACCTCATACCCCATACTGTCCAGCATTGCAAACACATCTGTCAGCTGAGTTTCAAAGTCATATACCGTAGAGGAAACGAATACCTTTATGCCATTCCTTTCTGCCATATAATTTTATAAATGCTATTGTGATGAATAAAGTGTGTTTATTCCCTCGCAAAGATAATATTTTTTCTTCTAAATGCACTCGTTTTCGTGCGATTTTTGCTGCATGGCGGAATATTCGCGAAAAATTTGTATATTTGCAGAATATTTTATGCTATAGAATAATTTACTAATCAATATCCATTTAATTATTTATGAAGAAGTTTCTACCTGTCTGTCTGGCAGTTTGGGCTTTAGGAGCGTCGGCCGCGGCTGATGTGGTGAAGCCTGTTGCCGCCAAGAAGCAAGCCGTGCCTGCGGCCCAGGCCTCTGCCGGCACGCTTTCGATGAATTGCGTGTTGTCATCGCTTTATGACGATAAGAACTACAAAGTGCCAAATTTCTACGTGATTATGGCGAGCGACGAGAATGCCCGCTATAACTCCAACACTGGCGATATCTCTGCTCCGGCCGGTTCGTATACTTTTATTCTCGATTGCTTCAACTACACTCCTGAGGATGGCGTGTATCTTCCCGAGGGCATCTATACGATGCTCGACAACGATAACTCCGAGCGCGCATTCGGCTACACTCACGAATATTCGATGCTCAACTACTACGACGAAGGGGGCAACCAGCTGTCGATACAGCTCGAGGAGCCTGTGGTGGTGGAGCGCGATGCCGCCGGCCGCTACGTTATCAGCACCACCGTCAGCAACGGCAGCAGCGAGATTGAGGTGAAATACACCGGTCCGCTCACGTTCGGCTCTTCCAACGAAAAGCCCACCGTCTATCCCCAGATAATGCACAACATTACGGGCAATCTCGATAAGGGCGGTATATCATACTATCAGGGCGTTACCGACATTTCGTCGCAGGGCGTGTCGTATCTTGACCTGTACGGCGTTGATTTCGATAAGTCAAACGGTTACATGTCGGGCGCGGGTCTGAATCTGTCGATGATGATTGCCCATAAGCGTTTCACGAAGCGCGACGACTATGCCGTTTGCCCCGGCACCTACACCAACGCCAACAATCTTGCGCGCGACACCTGGTATCCTTGCCGTGAAATCGACTATATGGGCGTGGTGATGCCTTTCGGTTCATACGTGCGCGAACTCAAGATTGTCAACGGCGAGCGCGTTTACACCTACGCATATCTCAAGACCGGCGAATTTACCATCGTTGATAATGGCGACGGCACCTTCAAGGGCGAACTGCATGCCGTGACCACACTGAACTACACGGTCGACCTGACCTGGAGCGGCGAAATCGGCCTCAACGTTGACAACGCGCAATTCACCGCAACGGTGTCGGACCTGACCGACGACGTTGACCTTGACTTCTCGCAACTCGAAAAGGGACGCATTTACCACACCGGTCTGCAGGGCGGCTGCCGCACGTTTATCGTCGACCTCGGTTCGCCCAGCGGCAAAGACCCCGGCATCAACAACGGCGGCGACCTGCTGCGCATGGAATTCCTGAGCAATGCCGACGACCACCTGCTTCAGCCGGGCCTCTACACCGTGGTGCCCCGCCGATGGAACGCCTACGAGCTTATTGCCGGCGGCAAGTATGAGCCTATGTCGCTCAACAAAGGCTACTTTAACGACCAGGGCGACCAGATCGGCACGCGCTACGCTCACTTCCGCGAGGGCTCCTACTGCGTGTACGACATGGTTGGCCCGGCCGAGGAGGGCACGGTGCGTGTAGAAACCGACGACTATGAACACTATCGCTTCACCATCGACCTTCTCGACGATGCCGGCTTCAAGATTACCGGCGTATGGGACAATAAGCCCATCGAATACTGCTACGATGCCGATGCCCTCGGAAAAGAGCTCGGCGGCATTGATGAAATCGGCGTTGACGGGTCGGCTATGCGTGCCGTTATCGAGGGCACCAACCTGTTCGTGATCAATGCTGGCAACGCTCCGCTTTCGGTCTATGCTATCGATGGCCGCCTGGTTGCCTCCACCACTGCCGACAAGATGATTTCCACCACCGGCATGGAGAAAGGCATATACTTCATCAAGGTAAAGAACACAACTATTAAAATCCGACTGATATGAAAAAGATAATCCTGTCTGCTTTCGCGCTTGGCTGCGCCTCGCTGGCGTGGGCTTTCGTTGAGAAAATGGAGGTGATGACCGTGGTTAAGGCCGACGGCACCACCATAGAGTATAATGTGGCCGATATTGACCGGGTCAGCTTCGAAGTGGTCAGCAACGAGTATTCCATGCTCGTTGCTCCGGCCTCGGGCGAGGCAGTGAAGCTCGCCTCAGCCCCCACGGTGTTCCGCATGCTGCCTGCCGAGGAAGGCAACCCCTATGGCTTCGGCATCGCGATGGTCGAGGCCGCCGAGCCGGCCGAAGCCCGCAACGGACTGTATGCCGTTCAGCTGTCGGTTAGCCAGCTGAAGATGAACACTGCCGGCGTTGACCTGTCGGAAGGCGCCGCATCGGGCATCACCGTCACCCTCTACAAGTACGATGCCGAGGCCAACGTAGAGGAAACTTATGAGGTGCAGACCGGCGGCACCCTCACTACCGCCGTCGACAACAAGACCAAGGCAGTGACCATCAATCTCGACGCCACTTATGCCGACGGCACGGAAGTGGCCGTGGAATTCAAGGGCAAGGTAACCGACGTTGAAAGCCTCGAGGGGCTGAATCCACCCTTCGTTTACGTGAACAAAGGCCAGCGCTATGATGCCGACGGCAATCCCGGAGCCATCTTCGACGTTACCGAAGCCAAGCTCCTTTCCAACGCCAAAGTGTGCGGCGTGGCCGGCTTTGAAAAATTTGAATTCACCCTGAGCAACGACATGAGCTGCTACGTTGCCGTCAAGCCTGAATACATCGGCACTGAAATCGACTTTGAAACGGCACCCACCGATGCTTTCATCGTAAAGTACGATTCAATCAACTACGGCAGCCAGGACAACACGGCGTTCCTGCCCGCGGGAATCAACGGCAAGCTTCTCATCGTCAGGAACGACGACGGCTCATACGTTATCGACCTCGATTTCTATGCCCACTGCATCAGCTGGGGCACGGTTAACAAAACCTCGAAGGAGCGCGTGGTGCTGAATTATACCGGCGTTCCGCAGCTCTGATAAAAAAAACGACAGTTTGCAGTATGAAATATTCAAAAATTCTTGTTGCAGCCTTTGCCCTGTCAGGCATACTGTCGGCTTCGGCCGACAAGCTGTCGCCCGACACGCGCATCCGCCTCGAACGGCATGTCAACCGGCTTAAGGCGGCGCCTGAGGCCAGCGGCGAGCAGAGTCTGCCCCAGCAGGTATTCATTGCGTTCGAGCCGGACTTCGACACCGACAGTCTGCTGATGCCGGGAGTGGAGGTGAGCAGCATATTCGGCAAGGTGGCCACCGCCAGGGTCACGGCCGAGGCTCTCGAGGCCTTGTGTGAGCTCGAGGGAGTGCGCTATGTCAAGATAGGCTCTGACGTCAGGCTCTGCAACGACTTCAGCCGCAAGGACCTCCAAGTGAACCAGGTGCATGCTAACACCGGCAACACCCTGCCGCAGGGCTACACGGGCAAGGGCGTCGTTGTGGGCATCATCGACACCGGCGTGGAGTATACCCACCGCGCATTCTATTCCACCGACGGCAGCGAGCTGCGCATACGCAAGGTGTGGGACCAGAACGCTTTCGGAGGCAATCCCCCCGAGGGCTATTCCTATGGCCGCGAACTCACCACTGAGGCCGAGATGCTGGTGGCCGCTACCGACTCGCGCGAGCAATACCACGGCAGTCACACCATGGGCACGGCAGCCGGCGGAGGCGACCTTACCACCCGCTACTACGGCATGGCCCCGTCGGCCGATATCGTTTTTGTCAGCTTCAAGAGCGATGACAACACGACGATTGCCGACGGCATCAAATACATATTTGACTATGCCGACGAAGTTGGTCTGCCTTGCGTAATCAATATGAGCCTCGGGTCGCACCAGGGGCCGCACGACGGCACTTCGTTTCTCGACCAGGTTATCGATGAGATGACCGGCCCCGGCCGCATCATAGTCGGCGCCGTGGGCAATGAAGGCGAGTCGCGCATGCATGCCGGCAAGACCTTCACCGCAACCGACCGCACCTTGAAGACGATGCTCACCCTGTCGTCGAGCCAGAGCCACAAGATGCATTACGTCGACATATGGGGCACGCCCGGCTCGGACCTCAAGGTGAGCATGGCCGTGTTCAACTCGCTCAAAGGCCAGACGGTCGACGAGAGCAAGACGTTCGACACCTCCGCCTCCGGCAGGAATCCGATAGGCTACTTCACCTACCTCAGTGAGGTGGGCGTTGATATGGATGCCGTGATTTATGGCGAAATCAACCCCGAGAACAATGCCCCCCACGTGTGGATTCAGTCCGAACTTGGCAATATCGGTCAGGGACGCATGCCCGGCATCATAGTTGAAGGCGATGAGGATGCCACTGTAAATATGTGGAACGAAGGTTTGCACGAATTTTCGTCGAACGGCAAGAACGGCTTCACCAACGGCGACACCGACTGCACCGTGGGCGAGATTGGCGGCACCGCCAAGCGCATAATCACCGTGGGCTCCTACGACGGCCGCAGCGACCTTCCCATTCAGCGCAAGTATTATATTGACATGACGGAGTTTCCGTTCTATCACCAGTACAAGCACTCGGCCTTTTCGAGCTACGGCCCCACGGCCGACGGCCGCATTGTGCCCCACGTGCTCGCTCCCGGCATGCCCGTGGTGTCGGCCCTTAACCGCAATGCCCTCCCGGCAGCCGCTATCGAGGAGAACATGTCGGACTACACAACCGACGCCGCCGGCCGCAACTACTACTACATCTACAGCATGGGCACGTCGATGTCGGCCCCTCAGGTAACCGGCATCGTGGCCCTGATGCTTCAGGCCAATCCCGACCTTACTCCCGAGAAGGCGCGCGAAATCATCCAGTCAACTGCCGATGAGCTTGCCGGCATGGGCGAGGTGCCCAACAACGCCTACGGCAGCGGCCGCATCAACGCCCTCAAGTGCGTGCGCGGCGCTCTCGACGCCATTGGCAGCGACGCCATTGCCGACGTTGAGGTCGACGGCGTGACCACCCAGGTCTGGGCGGCCGGCGGCAACGTGAACGTACTTACCCCGGCCGTAGGCTCGACACTGCGCCTCTACACCCCCACCGGCCGCTTGCTCCTTGAAACTGAGCTCACCGCCACCGAAACGGCAATCGATGCCTCACGGTGGGGCCACGGCATAGTCATTGCCGAGGTTTCGGGCAAGTCAACCGGCCACACCTTTAAACTCGCACTTTAATTCTCCGATATCGACATGAAGAAAATACTATCGATTATAGCGATTGCCGCCTCGGCGCTCGTCGGCACCCACGGTGCCGCCGGGCAAGAGAGCGTGACGGTAGTGAAAGTAAACCTTCACGACGGCACAACCGAGCAATACAAACTGACCGAATCGCCCGAGATGAAGATGGAAAACGGCAAGATTCTTGTCGCATCAACCTCCATGCAGGGCGAATATGACCTTGAGGCGGTGAGCCACTTATCGTTTGAAAAGCAAGAGGAATCGGCTATCGACGACGTTGCCGCCGATGCCCCGGCTGCCTTTGAATTCACCTACGTTGACAATGCCACTGTAGCCGTGGCGGCTCCCGCCCTCGAGTGGGTGGCCGTCTACACCCTGACGGGTGCCGAAGTGATGCGCGTCGCTGCCGCCGACCACCGGGCCACGCTCACCGTGAGCGGCCTCGCCCCCGGAGTCTACGTAGTGGCTCCCTCCTGCCATTCCGCCATCAAAATCGTCAGGAAATAACTCCTGCTGACCCGACCGCATAAAATAATCCGGCGCGACAACCTGCAACTGTCGCGCCGGATTGCTTA
>CAYUFQ010000019.1:0-7106 GCA_964444045.1 uncultured Bacteroides sp. | reverse complement strand
TTAGTATGGATTGCTTATATCAGGCGTTTCGTTTGGCGAGGGAGATGCGGACGAAGGCGAGTGAGGTGAGCAGGTAGAATCCGGCCTGAATCCACAGGGCGGTGTATTCGCGGCTCACTTCGTGCAGGGAGGCGCCCATGGTGTTGATGCGCACGTAGCCGTTGGTGGCGAAGGTGGAGGGGAATATATAGCTCACCCATTTCCAGAATGCGGGCACTGCGGCTCCCGGCCATGATATGCCGGAGATGAAGAGCAGCGGCAGCGACATGAACACGAACATCAATATGCAGTCCTCGCGCCGGTAGATGAACGCCGAGAAGGTTATGGCCATGAAGATGCAGGCGAGCAGATATGGCAGGATGAACAGCATGTAGGTTGAGAAGCGGCCCAGTTGAGGCAGGGTGAACATGCGGCTTACCACCAGAAACATGTAGGCCGCCATAATCAGGTAGATGAGAAGATAAACGAGGGTTTTGCCGGCGATTATCTGCAGGGGGCGGCGATAGTAGGGCAGGGGGGGCAGCGCCCGGCCGCCGTAGTGCTCGCGGTTGGCTCCGCCGGTCATGCCGATGCCGAGCATCAGAGTCTGCTGCAGTATGAGCATCAGCACCGGCGGCATCAGAAAGGCGGCGAAGCCGCTCTGCGGGTTATAGAGCGCCACGTAGTCATAGGCTATCGGTTGGGTCGCTATGGCTTCCTGGCGGTCGGTGGCTCCGGTGTAGAAGCGCTCTATCTTAATCTGCTTGTTCATTTCGAGCGACACGTTGGTAGCGGCCAGAAGCAGGGCTTTGTAGTAGAGCATTCCGGCCATGTCGGCGTAAACGCCTATCGTGGCTTGCTGGCCGAGGCTCAGGCGCCGGGTCATGTCGTCGGGAATCACCACCACGCCATACACCTCGCCGCGCCTGTTGAGCTCCTCGGCCTCGGCCACCGAGCCCACTTCGGCCGCTATGGCCACGTCGGGGGTGGCATCGAGCATGCGCTTGAACTGGCGCGAGGCCGACGATTGCGACAGGTCAACCACGGCCACCGGCACGTCGGTGACCCGCTCGTTGTTGTAGATAAAGGCATAGAGCAGCGGATAGCCGAGCGGCACCACGATTACAAAGAGCAACACCCCTTTGTCGCGAAACACGGCACACAGTTCATGCCACCATATCATCAGAATATTTTTCATGGCTTATAGTTGGCGTGGCGGAAGGCATGGCGGTAGAGCGGAAGGGTGAGCAGCGGCAGCAGGGTGAAGCTCATCAGAGCCACCAGCGAGGGCCACTCATATATAATCGGATAGCCATGCAGCGCCTGATTTACGTAAAGCAGATAGTAATGACGCAGCGGGAAGAGCCAGGCTACGGCCTGCAACACCGGCGACATGGCCATTACCGGAAACGACATGCCCGAGAGCGAGAATGATACGATGCCCCACAGCGAGCAGATGCTCATCGACATGCGCACCTGGCCCTGAAGCAGGCCGAAGATGAACGTGCCGAAGGCCTGGGCCGCTATGATGCATAGGGTGCCCACGCCCCACATGGCCCACAGGCCGCACCGGCAGGGAAAATGCAGGTATTTGTAGAACACCACGTCGCACAGCAGCATCATCAGCGAGAAGAGCAGCGTTTGCGGAATCAGTTTGCCGGCAAGTGCCACTGTGGACGACTGGCCGGCCATCATGTAAACCCGGCGCTGATCGCCGCGTTTCCACTCCAGGCCTATGGTGTAGGGGGTGAAGATGAGCACCAGCAGCAATATGCATCCGGGCACTATTATGTTGCTCAGATAAACCGAGTAGTCGAGCACCGGATTGCCTATCGGGTGGCCTTCAATCACTATGGGGCGCACTGCAGCCATGGCTGCGTCGTCGGTCATCCCCTTGGCCGTGAACGTCTGGCGCGAGACGGCCATTCCGGCCATCTCGGAGAGGGTGCGCAGGTCGCGCATCAGCAGCGAGCCCGCCACGAAGTAGGCCTCGTTGGTGTAGAACGAGATTTTGGGCTGCCTTTGGGCCAGGGCGCGTTCGGTGGTGCCTTCGGGAATGTAGATGAACGCATAGATTTCGCCGCGCCTCATCGCCTCGTGGGCAGAGTGGAAGTCGGGATAGCTTTGGCGCAGGTCGGTGTTTTCCATCGCGTCGAGCGTGCGCACCAGCTGGCGGGTCACCGACGTGTTGTCGGCGTCGATTACTCCGGCCGGCATGTCGGTGGGCAGTCCCGAGCCCATCAGGCTGGTGAAAAACAGCAGCAGCGCCACCGGAGCCACAAACAAGATGACGAGCAGCAGCGGCCGGCGCGAAAAGAAGATGATTTCGCGCTTCCAGAGGGCCCATAGCCTGATGAACACGTTGCTGTCGCTCCTGATTCCGTTCATGAGAGGTCAGTTGCGGTTGAGCACGGCCGACATGCCGGGGCGGATGCCCTGCAGCTCGGCGGGATTCAGCGGAATGGCTTTCACTTCAAAGGTCTTCAGGTCGTAGTCGTCGAGCGCTTTCGTGGCTTTCCACACTGCGTAGCTCCCTACGTCCTTTATCCGGCTGATGCGCACCTTGACCGTGCGGTCGAAGGCGGGCACATAGACCTCGGCCTCGCTGCCTACGGTAAATCCGGGCAGCAGGTCTTCGCGCACGTTGAACACAAACCAGAAGTCGTTGAGCTTCATCACGTTCATCAGCGGCGCACCGCTGCCGGTCAGTTCGCCCGGCTCGGGATATATTTCGGTGACTACGCCGGGTTGCGGAGCCGTGAGCACCGTTTCGTCGATATATGAGTTCACTTCGCTTATGGCGGCGTCGGCGCGGTCTACCTGAGCCCTGGCGGCGTTTTTGTCTTCGCTGCGGGCGCCTTTCATCGCCATGTCATACTGCGATTTGGCCGCGCGTTCGTCGGCCAGGCGGGCCTGATACATGGCATAGGCTTCGTCGCGCTTCTGCTCGGCCACAACCCCCTGCTCAAAGAGCGAATTGACGCGGTTATAGCTCTTTTCGGCCACTTCCACTCCGGCCTTGGCCTTCTGCCAGAGCTGATATGCCCCTTCAATCTGCTCTTTCTGGGCGCCGTTGGCGGCTTTCGTGGCCAGAGCCTCGGCGGCCGATCTCGCGGCTTCAGCCTGGGCCAGCTTGGCCTCTACATCGGGCGCTTCGAGAATCACCAGAGTGTCGCCGGCGCATATGGTGTCGCCCTCCTGCACTCTGATTTCGAGCACCCTGCCGGGCACTTTGCTCGACACCCTGTAGTCCGACGTCTCGGCCTGTCCCTGAATCACCTCAGGCCTGGATTTAATGCCCAGGCCAATTACTATTACTGCCACTACGGCGGCCACCACTATGGCGGCCACGAGCAGCACGAGCGAGAAATTATGCTTTTCCCTTTTCATGTTCTATCTGTTGGTTTTGATTAGTTGGCTGATATGATGCCCAATGCCCTCTGCAGATGGATTTGCGAGAGCCGCAGGTCTATTTTCGCTGAAATCAGTTCCGAGCGGGCGGCAAGCCATGCCGTCTGGGCCTCGTTGACGTTGCTCACCGGAATAACCCCTTCGGTCAGTCCGAGGGTGGCCATGCGCAGGTTTTCGTCGGCAACGGCGCATGCGCTTTCCGACGCCGTGAGGCGCTTGCGCGATTCCTCCACTCCCTGATGGCATTGCGCTATCTGCAGGTCAATCTTTTCGGCCGTTTCTTCGAGGCGCAGCTGCGAAATCCGGCTGTTGGCCTTGGCCTGGCGCACTTTGTAGAGGCGGTCGCCCCAGGTTATTATGGGTATGTTTACCATCACGCCGACGCTCCATAGGCCGGTAAACCGTTTTTCGAATCCGTTGAACAGCGAGGGGTTGGCGAGCAGATATCCGCCGGTAAGGGCCACTGTGGGCAGCGTCTCGGCCCGCGCCAGCCTGATGCGCTCGCGGTCAACTGCGGCGGCCGCTTCGAGCGCGCGCAGTTCGGGTCGGTCGGCCTTGAGGCCGTCGGCCGCAAGTTCTTCAACGGCAACGGAGTCAAGATTGTTTTCGTCGGCAAGCGTTATCGGGGTGGTAACCTCCAGTCCGGTGAGCTGACACATCAGCATCTTCAGCAGGCTCAGCCCGTTGTCGACCTGAATCAACGCCACCTGGGCCTGATTGAGCTTCACCTTCACGCTCAGCCCGTCGGCTTTCGTGGCCACTCCGGCCCCGATCATGGCCTCCACGTCGCCATTGAGTTCGGTGAGCAGCTTCAGGTAGCTCTCGGCCAGCTGGCGCTTGGCTGTCAGCGCCACTATCTGCCAGTAGGTTTCGTCAACTTCAACCAGCAGGTCCTGCAGCTCTATGTCGTATTTATCGGCGGCGGCCTGTTCGGCCAGGCGGGCAATGTTGTTGTAGGCGCGTATCTTTCCTCCCATATAGATGGGTTGAGTCAGCATCACGGCAATGGAGGCGGCATTGCGAGTGTCGGTGTTGAGCGCGTCGACAAGCCCCTGGCCTATGCCGTTGAGCGGCTGCCTGAGCATATCTGCCAGCGGCAGCTGCAGGGCGGCGCCGAGCTGCCCTACGGCCTGAGCCGCCGCATCGCCCAGATGGGGCAGGGTGGCCTTCTGCTCATCGTTGAGCAGCGAAATGGGTTTGCTCGTGTAGAGATATCCGCCTGATGCCGAAATCTTGGGCAGATAGTTCGTAAAGGCCGATTTCCGCTGCCAGTATGCGGCCTGCTTCTCGGCCGATGCCATGCGCAGCGACTTATTGTTGTCAATCGCCATCTGGCGGCACTGAGCTGAGCTGAGGGTCAGCTGCGCCGCCGATGCGAAGGCGGCAAGCGCAAGCATCAAAACGGAAAGGATTGGTTTCTTCATATCATACCTTTTGTTATCGGGTGCAAAGTTCGCCAACTTCTATCAAAGCGGGCTTATCTATACGACCACAAAATTCGCCTTTACGGCGAATTTTGTGGTGAAAAAGGGTGATATGCGGGGAGTGGTCAATGCATCTCCTTGCTGACTGTGCCGTCGGAGCGGCGCACTATGTTGAGGCCGCGGTGGGGCGTGGCGGAGCGAATGCCCTGTGTGTTCCAGTAGCTCACGGCAGCGGGCGTCTGGGCCGCTGCATCAGCCTCCACGGCCTCGATGCCCGATGCGCGCGTTGATATTTCGTGGAATCTACTCCATGGATTTATCTGCCTGTATGTTTCAATCATCTCTTCAAGAGTGTAGAGCGTGGCGTTGGCATACGTCGTGTAGCTAAACACGTCGCCCGGAGCTTTGACGGGCTTTGGGGCCTCATAGTAAACCGCCGTGAGAGCCGTGCAATCGCAGAATGCATAATTGCCGATTGAAGTGACGGTGGCCGGAATCTCAACCGAGGTGAGCTTCTGACACAATTGGAACGCGCGGTCGCCAATCCTTTTCACGGAGTCGAATATCTTCAGTGATGCGAGGTTATAGCACCAATGGAAACTATCTTCACCGATTTCGGTAACGGAGCCGGGAATGGTTACCGAGGTCAGTCCGCTGCGGTAATAGAAAGCATAGTCGCCGATTGCGGTGACACTGTATTCGGTTTCGCCATCGCTGACCACGGCCGGTATTATCAGAGCGCCTTCAGCGTAATTGCCCGCAATTATATCGTTATTATCATCCCGATAGCCCGATTTCGTTTCTACGGTTCTGGCCGATTCGTTGAGCACGGTGTAGGTCAGCGTCTGCCCCTCGTAGGTGTAGGTGAACTCATGGCAAACGATTGGCGATATAGTCGCGAAGTTCTTCCAGGGTTCGATGTCCTTGCATTTTTCAATCGCTTTATCGTTGGTATACAGTGTGCCCTTCTTATATGTGGTCTGGTCGAAAATGTCTTTATCGGCAGCCAATGGAGCCGAGGCATTATAGTAAACGGATTGCAGGTTTCTGCAGCCGGCGAATACTTCGGAATAGAGATATTGGATTGATTTCGGAATCTCTACTGATGTGAGGCTGCTGCAGAGTGAGAACGCTCTGGGGCCGATTGCTGTAACATATTTCGGAATCTCTACTGACGTGAGGCTGCTGCATTTGTAGAAGGCCATTTCCCCTATAAACGTCACGGAGTCAGGAATCTTCACCGAAACAAGGCTGCCGCAGTTAGCGAAAACGAACTCATAAAGGGATTGCAGGGAGTTGGATAGTTCAATCGATGTCAGTCCGCTGCAGCTATAGAATGCATATGGGCCGAGATTGGTTACGGAATCCGGTATCCTCACTGACGTCAGGCCTTTGCAGAAGCTGAAGGCCCGATTCTGTATGTCGGTGACAGAGTTCGGTATTTCAATCGAACTGAGTTCGCTGCAGGCGCGGAACGAATTTTCGCCTATTGCAACGACAGTGTATTCAATATCTCCATCTTTAACCACGGAGGGAATTACCAGGGCGCCGGAAACGTCATTGCCGGAATCGCTGTCCCCGCTTTTTGTCTCGACGGTCCTGGCTGATTCGTCGAGCACGGTGTAGGTCAGCGTCTGCCCCTCGTGGGTGTAGGTGAAATCGCGGGCAATGGCCGGCAAAGAGCCGGCGAGAATCCCTAATGCGGTGAAAAGTAAAGGTTTATTCATAAAAAAAACAGCTGTGCCGCCGGACCTCCTCTTTGGCTGATTGATTGGTTTATATGCGGAAACGCGTGAGGTCAGATCAATTATCTATTATGAATTATCAATTATCAATTATCAATTAGGTGCTGTTGCCGCATCGGCATAATCGACATACTCAAAATTGATAATTGATAATTCATAATCGATAATTGACAATTGATGATTCCCGTTTCACTCCGTCGGCGCGATGAGCTTGTAGCCCTTGCCGTGGATGTTGATGATTTCAATCGAGGGATCTTCGCGCAGGTGTTTGCGCAGCTTGGTGATATACACGTCCATCGAGCGGGCGTTGAAGTAGTTGTCGTCAATCCATATGGTCTTGAGCGCGTAGTTGCGTTCAAGAATCTCGTTGGCGTGGCTGCACAGCAGGCTCAGCAGCTCGCTCTCCTTGGTGGTGAGCTTGGTGGTTTTGTCGCCGATAATCAGGGTCTGTTTCTGAGTGTCGAACGTAAACTTGCCCAGGCGATACATCGTCACTTCGCGTTCGCGTTTGCCTTTGACGCGGCGCAATATGGCCTCGATGCGGAAT
>CAYUFQ010000018.1:0-18274 GCA_964444045.1 uncultured Bacteroides sp. | reverse complement strand
CCACGTCTTCATGCATGCCTGCCCGCGGGGGGTCGACTATCATCACGTCCGCATGGCCGTGGGCGGCTATGAAGTCGTCGGTCAGAATATCCTTCATGTCGCCGGCATAAAACTGCGTGTTGTCAATGCCGTTCACTTCCGAGTTTATCCGGGCGTCCTCGATGGCCTCGGGCACGTATTCGATGCCTATTACCTTGCGGGCGCGGCGGGCAACGAAGTTGGCTATCGTGCCGGTGCCGGTGTATAGGTCATAGACCAGTTCGTCGCCCGTAAGGCCGGCCATGTCGCGCGCCACGGTGTAGAGCCGCAGCGCCTGGGCCGAGTTGGTCTGATAGAACGATTTCGGCCCGACGCGGAAGCGCAGCCCCTCCATCTCCTCTTCGATGTAAGGCCGGCCGGCATAGGTGTGTACCTCCAGGTCGCCGAACGTGTCGTTGGCCTTCAGGTTAATCACGTAGAGCAGCGAGGTTATCCGGTCGCCGAACTGTGCGGCTATGGCGCTCATCACCGTGTCTATCCCCTCGGGGTCATCCTCGCCGAAGCTCATCAGGGCCATCACCTGGCCGGTGGAGGCCGTGCGTATCATCAGGGTGCGCAGCAGGCCGTGGTTTTCGCGCAGGTCGTAAAACGTCAGCCCTTTCTCCTTGCCCAGCTGCCTGACGAAGTTGCGCAGCTCGTTGCCTATGCCGGCATCCTGCAGGTGGCAGAAGTTGATGTCGAGCACTTTGTCGAACGCTCCGGGAATGTGGAATCCTGCCGCGCGGCGGTCGGCAAACTCCTGGCCCGACGCCATCTGCTCGGGGGTGAGCCACAGTTTGGAGCAGAAGGTATATTCCATCTTGTTGCGATAATCCCATATATTGTCCGAGCCGAGCGCGGGGGCAACCTCGGGATGAGGTATCTTGGCTATGCGGTCAAGGCAGTCAACCACCTGATTGCGCTTGCATTGCAGCTGAAAGTCGTAGGGCAGGTGCTGCCAGCGGCAACCGCCGCACAGGCCGAAGTGTTCGCAGCGGGGGGCGACGCGCAGCTCCGACGGCCGGGTCAGCTCCTCTATGCGCCCTTCGGCATAAGAGTGTTTTTTGCGGGTAAGGCGCACTCGCGCTATGTCGCCGGGGGCGCCGTAGGGGATGAACACCACCATGTTGTCCACCCTTGCCAGGGCGTTTCCTTCGGCCGCCACCGCGGTTATCTCCACGCCCTCGAGTACGGGCAGTTCTTTCTTTTTTCGTGCCATAAAAGTCAGCGGTTATTGCAGGGTTGCGGCAGATGATGGCTGGGCCACGAGCCACACCACATCGCCGGCATTGAAAATTTCAGACGGGTTCAGTTGCACAAAGTTGCCGGCGCGTTGCAGCGCCACCACCAATACGTGTTTGTCGGTGCGCAGGTTGGCCTCGCTCAGCGATTTGCCCGGCAGCGGCGACTTGTCGCTCAGGGTCACCGACATCAGCTTCACGTCTTCGGCCGAAGTGGCGGTGACGCTCTCTTCCGAGCCTTGCTCAAGGTCGTTCATGAAGGCCGTGATGCGGTCTTCGGTGCCTATCACTCCGACCACGTCGCCCGGAAACAGGCGTTCGTCGCCGCCCGGCACCGGAATCACGGCGCCGCCGCGCTGAATCGAAGCGATGTTCACTCCGTATTTCCGCCCTACGTTGCTGATGCTCAGGCGGTCGCCCACGTAGGGGAAGTCATAGCCCACTGTGCCGTAGGCTATGTGCATGTCGCTGACCAGATTGTTGTTGTGGCCGGTGCGGCGCAGCTCGCGCTCGTTGAGGTTATCGAGAAAGCGCGATTCGATGCGCGACAGGCGGTGGCGCGTGCGGCGCGACACGAAGATGAAGGCCAGCACGAAAATCGATACTCCCCACGCACCCCCCAGCGGCACGCCGAAGTGGTCGCTTATCACGTACACCACGAACGCCGCACACAGAATCAGCCTTATCACGCTCATGGCCAGCAGCGGCACGTCGTTGCGCGAGTTGAGCCTCACCAGCAGGGCGCGTTCGGCCTTTTTCGAGGCGGGAAACGTCAGTCCGAGCAAGAAGGGCGACATCGATGCCAGCGTTGCCGCGCAGCAGGCGAATCTGCCCCAGAAGCCGGTCAGCACATTCTGTATGGCCGGATTTATGTAAAGCTTGAAAATCAGAATTATGGCTATGATGACGATGCTGTAGAGCAACACCCGCCAGGCATATCTCCTGAGCACCCGCTGCCATAGCTGGCGGTTTTCGCTCGAGGCGGCGGTGTTGGCCGACAGGCGGTCGATCAGGAACTGCCAGCGCCGGGGCAGGTGCTTTTCGGCGAAGTTGTAGGCCGGGTCGGCCATGCGTATGAAGTAGGGTGTGGTAAACGTGGTGATTACCGACACGGCCACGATTATCGGGTAAATCGACGGGTCAAGCACTCCGAGCGAAGTGCCCAGGGTGGCTATGATGAATGAGAATTCGCCGATTTGCGTCAGGGTGAAGCCGCTCTGTATGGCCACTTTCAGGGTCTGGCCGGTGAGCAGCATGCCGGTGGTGCTGAAGAAGATGCCTCCGCAAATCACCATTACCGACAGCAGCAGTATCGGCTGCCAGTACTGCACGATGACCGACGGGTTAACCATCATGCCCACCGAGATGAAAAACACTGCTCCAAACAGGTTTTTCACCGGCGAAACCACGTGCTCGATGCGTTCGGCATAGCTCGTGCCGGCCAGAATCGACCCCATGACGAAGGCGCCGAGGGCCAGCGAGAAGCCGCACATAACCGAAAAGACCGCCATGCCGAGGCAGAGTCCCATCGAGAGCACCAGCAGCGTTTCGTCGTTGAGGTATCTCCTGACTTTGTTGAGGAATGAAGGCAGGGCGAGAATGCCCACCACGAACCATATCACCAGGAAGAACATCAGCTTGGCCACGCTGAACAGCATTTCGCCGCCGTGCAGGTCGCCTCCCACCGCCAGCGACGACAGTATCACCATCATCAGCACTGCAAACAGGTCTTCAACTATCAGCACTCCGAATATCTGGGCCGACGATTTGCGGTGACGCAGCCCCAGGTCGCTCAGCGCCTTGAGGATTATGGTGGTTGACTGCATGGAAATCATGCCGCCGAGGAAGATGCTGTTGATGTGGCTGAACCCCAGCACGTTGCCTATGCACGTGCCCAGAAACATCATGCCGCATATAACTATTATGGCCGTAACTATGGCCGAGCCGCCGCAGCTCATCAGCTTCTTGAAGCTGAACTCCAGGCCGAGGGTAAACAGCAGCACCACTATGCCTATCTCGGCCCAGAAGTCCACGTTTTCGGCATGGGCCAGCGAGGGGAGCGGCTCGAAGTTGGGGCTCGCCAGGAATCCGGCCACTATGTAGCCGAGCACAACGGGCTGCTTGATCCACTTGAACAGCAGCGTCACGATTGCCCCCAGCATCATTATGTATGCAAGGTCTGTGATGAGGTCTTCAATCATGTCGGTTAACTAAGTTGGTTTGACAGCGATACGGAGTCTGTCGGGTTTATTTTGCTCAGCGCCTGAAACAGCGTCACGTAGTCGGCGCTCTCGGGCAGCAGGGTCACGAGGTTAAGGCGCGTTATGCCCCCCTCGTAGTCATACTCCACGTAGGTGTTGACAAGCTGCGAGTGATGTTCGCGCAGCAGCTTCTCATAGGGGGCTATTTCGGTGCAGATGGTGTGGAGCTTCAGGCGGATTATGCGCGACTGGGCGCCCATTTCCAGCCGGTGCTCCAGGCTTTCGAGCCACACCAGTATGATGAGAATCAGCAGGGTGGCCACGACCGACAGGGCGTAGAGCCCCACTCCCACCGCCAGGCCGATAATCGACGCCATCCATATGCCGGCGGCCGTGGTGAGCCCGCGCACCGACCCTTTGGCCTGGATTATGGCGCCGGCGCCGAGAAAGCCTATGCCGGTAATCACCTGGGCGGCTATGCGGCCGGGGTC
This sequence comes from uncultured Bacteroides sp., assembly GCA_964444045.1. GTDB lineage: Bacteria > Bacteroidota > Bacteroidia > Bacteroidales > Muribaculaceae > UBA3263. The sequence continues at coordinate 14,323 of CAYUFQ010000018.1, read as the reverse complement.
GCCGTTTTTGAGCGCCACGTATTCCTGACACACGTAGATGCTCACCAGCATGGCCAGCGTGGCGCCCATGGCTATGAGCGAGAACGTGCGCAGCCCCGCCGGCTGCCCCTTGCGCTTGCGCTCGTAGCCGACCACTGCGCCGAGCAGCATGCTGAGGCACAGCTTGAAGATGGCCTGTCCGGTGGTGACTTCAACCGCCGTGAGCTGCGTCCATATTTCGCTTAGGCTTGCCACTCTGCGGGTTATTTGAGCTCGAGTTCGCGGGAGTAGATGCGGTAGTTGTCGGCAAACAGCTCCACGCGATACAGTCCGGGATTGAGCGTCGTGTTGTTGTCCCAGTAAATCGTCAGGCCGGCAATCTCGTTGCCGTCATATTCAATCTCTTTCTTGGCGGTGGCCTCGATCATGGCGCCCTCGAACGGGAATGTGATGCCGTTGTCGCGCAGCAGGTTGCCTTCGGGCGAGGTGATGCGCACGAAAATCGACTTGGTGCCCACCGGGGTGGAGTTGTTTTGCGGAATGGTGAGGGTAACGGCCAGCTGCTTGGCCTTCTTCACCTTCTTCTCGGTTTTTCCCTTTGAGTTGAGCGCCTGCAGGCTCACGTTGCTCACGTTGAGCTTCTCGGCCAGCTCCATGCGTTGACTCAGCTCTTTGTTCTGATTTGAGGTGCGGGTCACCTGATTGCTCAGCTCGTTGTTCCTGCGGGTCAGGTTCTCGTTTTGCTCGGTCAGCGCCTGGTTTTCCTTCTGCAGTTCGTCGATTTGCTCCACGTAGTGGCGCAGAATCTCCTTCAGGGTGGAAATCTCGTTCTGCAGCTCGTTGATGCGCTTCTGGCTCAGGTTTTTCTGCTCTCTGAGCTCGCGCGAAAGTTCTTCAACCCGGTTTTTCGCCTTTTCATATTCAAGGCGTATGCTGTCGTTGTTGAAAATCACCATCTCCCCCTCGCGCAGCTCAAACGATTTCTCCAGCTCGTCGTATTCGTGGCTCAGGCGCAGCTGCTCCATCTCCAGGTCTTTCTGCTCAAGCTCCACCTTTTGCTGCTCGGCCTGCTCGCGCTGGTCGTTGAGTTTCGTTACCAGAATGGCGATTACGGTGACTATAGCCACCGCGCCCGCAATAGCGGCGCCGGTGATTATGGCTTTCTTCTTTCGTTGCATCAGTAATGTCGGTTAAGTGAAACAATGGCGCAAAGTTACGAATTTTCCATGAAATCTTTTGCTCATGTTCCGATAAATTTCCTTAACTTTGCGCCGTTATGGAACCGACTTCATCACTTTCAGCACTTAATCCGGAAGCAGTTCATGCCGCCGCACTCGAATATTTCGGCGGCGATGAGCTGGCCGCGCGCGTATGGGCATCGAAATATGCGCTTAAAGACAGTTACGGCAACTTATACGAGCTGACGCCCGACGATATGCACCGCCGCCTTGCGCGCGAGTTCGCACGCATCGAGGCCAAGTATCCCGATCCGATGAGCGAAGACGAGATTTTTTCGCTGCTGAAGGATTTCCGCTACCTCGTGCCGCAGGGCTCGCCTATGAGCGGCATTGGCAACCCGTTTCAAACGGTGTCGCTCAGCAATTGCTTCGTGATAGGGCTCGACGACCCGGCCGACAGCTACGGGGCCATTCTCAAGCTCGACGAAGAGCAGGTGCAGCTGATGAAGCGCCGCGGCGGTGTGGGCCACGACCTGAGCCAGCTCAGGCCCAAGGGTATGCCCGTTAAGAACTCGGCCCTCACCTCCACCGGCCTGGTGCCCTTCATGGAGCGCTACTCCAACACCACCCGCGAGGTGGCCCAGGATGGCCGGCGCGGAGCCTTGATGCTCACCACCTCGATCGTTCACCCCGACTCCGAGGCTTTCATCGACGCCAAACTTGCCGAGGGCAAGATTACCGGCGCCAACGTCAGCGTGCGCATCACCGATGAGTTCATGCAGTGCGCCGAAGCGGGCTCCACCTTCGTGCAGCGCTTCCCCGTCGACTCTCAAGAGCCTCTGGTCACCAAAGAGCTCGACGCCGCCAAGCTCTGGGGCAAGATTGTGCATAACGCCTGGAAGTCGGCCGAGCCCGGCGTGCTGTTCTGGGATACGATTACCCGCGAGTCCTTGCCCGACTGCTATGCCGACCTCGGATTCCGCACCATTTCCACCAACCCCTGCGGCGAGATTCCCCTCTGCCCCTACGATAGCTGCCGCCTGCTGGCAATAAATCTGTATAGCTACGTGGCCGACCCGTTCACTCCGAAGGCCCGGGTTGACTTTGACCTGCTGCGCGACCATGTGGGCAGGGCCCAGCGTCTGATGGACGACCTGATCGACCTTGAAATAGAAAAAATTGATGCCATCCTTGCCAAGATAGAGCTCGACCCCGAAGACTCCGACGTGAAGCACACCGAGCGCCGGCTGTGGGAAAAAATCCGTTCGCGCACGCTCAAGGGGCGTCGCACCGGCCTGGGCACCACCGCCGAGGGCGACCTCATCGCCGCCCTCGGGCTGAAGTATGGCACTGAGGCCGCAACCGAATGTTCGGAGTCGATTCATCGCGAAATCGCCGTGGCCGCCTATAACTCGTCGGTTGCCATGGCCGGGGAGCGCGGCGCCTTCGAGGTGTATGATTTTGACCGCGAGGTTCACAATCCGTTCATCAACCGCATTTTCAAGGCCGACCCTGCGCTGAAAGACCGCATGAGGCGTTTCGGCCGCCGCAATATCGCATGCCTCACCATTGCGCCAACCGGCACCGTGTCGCTGATGACCCGCACCTCGTCGGGCATCGAGCCGGTGTTTATGCCGGTGTATAAGCGCCGCCGCAAGGTGAACCCCAACGACCGCGACGTCAGGGTGGACTACGTTGACGAATCGGGCGACTCGTTTGAGGAATACGTGGTTTATCACCCCAAATTCCTCACCTGGATGCAGACTCAGGGCATCGAGGCCGCCGAAAACCTGTCGGCCGACGAAATTGCCGAGCTCGTGGCCCGTTCGCCCTATGCCGGAGCCTCGGCCAACGAAATCGACTGGCTCGAGAAGGTCAACATGCAGGGCAGGGTGCAGAAGTGGGTCGACCACTCCATCTCCGTCACCATCAACCTGCCGTCGAACGTCACCGAAGAAACCGTCAATGAACTGTATCTGCGCGCCTGGAAGGCCGGATGCAAGGGGTGCACGGTTTATCGCGACGGCTGCCGCTCGGGCGTGCTGAACGCGATTGCGCCCAAAAAGAAGGAAGAAAAGAAGCCGGCGGCCGCCACTCCCGTGGGCGGGCCTCTGCTGGCCAAGCGCCCCACCTCGCTCGAGGCCGACGTGGTGCGCTTTCAGAACAACAAGGAAAAGTGGATTGCCTTTGTCGGCCTGGTCGACGGTCAGCCCTACGAAATCTTCACCGGCCTCAACGACGATGAAGACGGCCTGTTCCTGCCCAAGTCGGTGACCCGTGGCTGCATCATCAAGACCATCGACGACGACGGCAATAAGCGCTACGACTTCCAGTTTGTCAACAAGCGCGGCCACAAAACCACCATCGAGGGGCTGAGCGATAAGTTCAACCCCGAGTTCTGGAACTATGCCAAGCTGATATCGGGCGTGTTGCGCTACCGTATGCCCATCGACCAGGTAATCAAGATGGTCGACGGCCTTCAGCTCGACTCCGAGAATATCAACACGTGGAAGGCCGGAGTGGAGCGCGCCCTTAAGAAATACGTGCCGAGCGGCACTTCGGCCAGCGGCCATAAGTGCCCTAACTGCGGCCAGGAAACGCTCGTTTATCAGGAGGGTTGCCTTGTGTGCACCTCGTGCGGAGCCAGCAAATGCGGATAATGGAGTCGTTCCCCTCAGGCAGCGGGCGCCTGCTCAGGGTGCTCACCCCGGTGCTTCAGCCGGGGCAGATAGTGGCCGTGTGCGGTTCGCATCCGGCCCTCGGAGGGTGGAACGCCATGGCCGCTCCGGCAATGGAGCGTTCGGGCATTCCGCTGTGGACTCTCGCGGTGCCGGCCGATTTGCCTGCCGACACTGAATATAAGTTCATTATCCGCTCCAACGATGAAGTCAGATGGGAGGAGGGCGCCAACCGCACCATAGCCAGTCCAGGGCCGCTCGAATTCCGCGGCCTCGAGCGGTGGCATGCCACCGGAGTGGCCGTGCCCGTGTTCTCGCTCCGCTCCACCTCCGACTTCGGTTGCGGCGACTTTGCCGACCTGCGCCTGCTGGTTGACTGGGCCGTTGCCCGCGGCCAGCAGATAATCCAGATTCTGCCGGTCAACGACACCACCATGACCCGCACCAAGGCCGATTCCTACCCCTATAGCGCCATCTCATCGTTTGCCCTCCATCCCCTCTACCTGCGCCCGGCTCTGCTAGGCGCTCCCCGCTCCGAAAAGGACGCCGCCCGCTTCGAGCGCCTGCGCCGCGAGCTCAACGCCAAGGATAGCGTTGACTATCCGGCCGTCATCGCCGCCAAAGAGGAATATGCCCGCATTATATATAATGAGCGCGGCGAGGAAACGGTGGCCTCGGCCGAGTTTGCCGCCTTCGTTGCCGAAAACTCCGCGTGGCTTCTGCCCTACTGCGCATTTTCGGTGCTGCGCGACTCCGGCCGGCCGCTTCCGGCATATTCGCCGGGGCTGGTGGCGCATGTTTTCCTCACCCGCCGGCAAGAGGCGCTGTTTTATGCCTGGATGCAGTATCATCTGCATTGCCAGCTGCTCGATGCATGCCGCTATGCGCGCACCCGGGGGGTGGCCGTCAAGGGCGATATACCTATAGGAGTGTCGCCCTCGGGGGTCGACGCCTGGCAGCATCCCGAGCTGTTCAACCTCGACAGCTCGGCCGGCGCTCCGCCCGACGATTTTGCCGTCGACGGCCAGAACTGGGGCTTCCCCACGTATAACTGGGACCGTATGGCCCTCGACGGATTTGCCTGGTGGCGTGCGCGCCTTGAGCATATGGCGCAATATTTCGACGCCTATCGCATCGACCACGTGCTGGGCTTCTTCCGCATATGGGAAATTCCGGCCGGAGTGCGCTCGGGGCTGCTCGGCCACTTCTCGCCCGCGCTCCCGCTCGCTCCCGGGCAGATGCTCTCGGAGTTCGGATTCAGCTTTGACCCCGGCATGGCCGTGGCGCCGGCCGATGACCCCACCGACGTGCTCTTCGTGGCCGATCCCCGCCTGCCCGGCCGCTGGCATCCGCGCATAGGCGGCTTCAACGCCCCGCGCTTCGCTTCGCTGCCGCCCGCCCAGCAGCAAGCCTATCGCGCCCTCCACGAAAACTTTTTCTATCACCGCCATAACGACTTCTGGCGCGAAAGCGCCATGCGCAAGCTCCCGGCCCTGGTCAATGCCACTCCGATGCTGGCCTGCGCCGAAGACCTGGGCATGATTCCGGCATGCGTTCCATCGGTGCTCGACGAGCTGCGCGTGCTGGCGCTCGAGGTGCAGCGCATGCCCAAGCAGTTCGGACGCGAGCTTGGCGACCCGGCCGGATATTCATGGCTCAACGTAGCCACCACCTCCACCCACGACATGCCCCCTCTGCGCCTGTGGCTGCTGCGGCAAAGGGGCGAGGAAGCCCCGGTAGACGAAATCAGGGCCATCATTTCGGCCCACGTGCAGTCGCCCGCCATGCTCGTGATTCTTCCGATACAGGACTGGCTTGCCGCTGAGCCTGAATCGCGCCGCGCCGACCCCTCGGCCGAGCAAATCAACGTGCCGGCCGACCCTGCGCACTACTGGCGCTACCGCATGCATCTGCCACTGTGAACCGGACGCAAAAATTTTTGTCATAATTCATTGGAAATTTTGTAGGTATTGAAAAAAATGCTTACATTTGTGCGCTAAATATTTGCATAAAATCGATAATTCATACACTGACAATTCATCTAACCATTTATTAACCAACCATTTCTAACGATCGTATGAAAAATTCTACTCTGTTCGTAGGACTGGCTATGCTCGCCGGCACCGCTATTGCCGGCAATGCCCAGGAAGTTATCCGTGGCATCAAGGTTACCCCTGATGGCGCCGCTCCTGAAGCCCGTTACTACTATCACATCTCCAACATGCGTGCTCAGCGCCTGAACTACAGCACCGGCGTCGTGGCCGGCTTTGACTGGGACGAAGGCGTTGCCGACTGGGAAGATCCCTTCATGACCGATAACGCAGCCAAGAACATGCTGCCCCTCTTCCTCCCCGACGGTTACCCCGAAGACTGGGAAACCGGCATGACCGTCGACGACCTCATCGACTACGATGAAAGCGACTACAAGCTCACCCCCCAGCCCTACACCAAGCCCCAGATGGGTCTTGCCCTCGTTGACGGCAGCTTCTGGCTCGCTTACTCGGCTCAGGCCGACGTTATGAACCCCAACACCGTTTACTGGTACTTCACCAAGGGTTCGACCAACAACAGCGTACGCATCCACAACGCAGTTATCGACGGCACCGTTAAGCGCACCTCCGAAAAGGTTCTCGGCCGCAACGCAACCGGTTTCGACACCACTGAAAACAACTATCAGGTTGTTGCCCTCGAAGACCTCTTCGCCGAAGAAGGCTTTGAAATGGCCCTGACCGAAGAACAGATCAACTCTTCGTTCGCTCTGTCAACTTCGTCAACCGTCACCACTTCGTCAAACAACTGTCTTGACATGAACAACTACATCACCTACAACTACACCGCTCAGCGCGTAGATGAAAACGGTGATCCCTACCTCAACGAAAACGACGAACCCGTTGAACTCCGTTATGGTTTCGCTTCTGTTGACCGCACCTGGAGCCCCCTCCGCAGCAACGGTTCTAACGAAAACCACCTCTACAACAACGGTTCTGTATTCTTCGTGAACGAACAGCCCACCGCCGACGCTCTTGCTGCAATCGAGGCTTATAAGGACGTGGTTGCCGCCGCTTATCGCGAAGGTGCCGTTAACGGTGCAAAGGCCGCTTATGCCGACGTAGCTACCACCCTCGAAGGCTGGAAGAACGTTCCCGCTCTCTGGAAGGACGCCAACGCCCTCCAGGCTATCATCGACGAATGTGCTAACTGGACCGGCACCGCCAACGAGGTAACCGACCTCGCCAGCCAGGAAGCTTACATCGAAAACGCCAAGAAGGCTGCTTATGGCAAGCTCGTCAAGGCTGCCGGCCTCGTAGGCCGCGGCGCTGTCGTTACCCTGCAGAACACCCTCGCTATCCGCGACGCTGAAGATGCCGACGACGAAGACCTCGCTGAAGAATTCCAGATTGGCAACGCTTACCTGAGCGCAGGCTGCTCCGGGTACTACTTCAATGGTGCTGTTGAAGAAGCTGACTACACCGGCGTTGGTGCCAAGCTCGTTGCCGACAAGAACTGCGAATGGGAGCTCATCCCCGTTGCAGGCACTATCGACTTCCTGCTCTACAATGCCGAAACCAAGACCTACATCCGTAAGTATCAGGATATGCTCGAACTCGCCGGTGGCGAAGACGTTTGCGGCGAAGGCGCCAACAACTTCTCTTGGGCTACCACCGAGAACGCTGACGAAGCTGCTCCCTTCCACTTCGTAGGTTGCGCTGAGCCTGAAAAACAGCCCGAGCTCTCTGAAACTAATCAGATTATCTTCGACGACTACGCTCTCAGCGACGACATCACCAACAACGTATGGCTCGAGTCAACCCTCACCACCACTACCGTTAACGAAGAAACCGGTGAGGCTACCACCAACTCTTACAAGACCAGCATCCACCGCACCACCGCTACCTACGACTACATCTTCGTGAACTACGGTGCTGAAAACAACCGCTGGTATGCCGACTCTAACACCTTCCACGTAGGTGTTGTAGTTGAAGGCGGTATCAACGAAATCAACGCTGCCGACACCGTTAAGGCTCAGGGCATCTATGACCTGCAGGGCCGCAAGGTTGCCAAGGCCGGCAAGGGTCTCTACATCATCAACGGCGTGAAGACCATCGTTCGCTAATCCAACTCCACACACATCCAAATTTCCCCGAAAGGCCGAGGCACACCGCCCCGGCCTTTCGATTAAATTCATGCAGGGAGGTGAAAGAGGGGGAGGAATTTTGGGGAAATGCGGTTTCGGCACTTGTTGTGTAAGTTAAAAATGACTATCTTTGCAGAATAGTGTAGTTTTTTAAACGGAGAGTTTAGGATATGAACAACCAATCTGTCAACGTCTTATCGACCGAAACGGGCCATACGCCCGAAGAGGACCGCATGATTGAAGCCGCTTTTGACGAGGTGCTTCAGGGCTATCTGAATTCCAATCATCGCAAAAAGGTCGAGATAATCAAGCGCGCGTTTGATTTTGCGCGTCGCGCCCATGGCGGCGTGAGGCGTCGCAGCGGCGAGCCTTATATTCTCCATCCGATAGCCGTTGCGCGCATTGCCTCGCAGGAAATCGGCCTGGGGTCGACGAGTATCTGCGCGGCGTTGCTCCACGATGTGGTTGAGGATACTGACTACACGGTTGAGGATATCCGCTCTAATTTCGGCGACAAGATTGCGCAGCTCGTGGCCGGCCTGACCAAGATTTCGGGCGGGATATTCGGCGAGCACGCGTCGGCGCAGGCCGAGAACTTCCGCAAGCTGCTGCTCACTATGAACGAGGATATCCGGGTGGTGCTGATAAAGATGGCCGACCGCCTGCACAATATGCGCACGCTCGGCTCGATGGCTCCGCGCAAGCAGTACAAGATTGCCGGCGAGACGCTCTATATCTACGCTCCGCTGGCTCATCGCCTCGGCCTCTTTGCCATAAAGACGGAGCTTGAAGACCTCAGCTTCAAGTATGAGCATCCGGCGGCTTATGAGGATATTTCAAAGAAGATAGAGGCCACGGAGCGCGCGCGCCGGATGGTCTACGATGATTTTGCCGCTCCTATCAAGGCCAGGCTGGCCGAGCAGGGCATCGTTTTCGACGCTAAGTACCGGCTGAAGAGCGTCTACAGCATATGGCGCAAGATGGAGACGAAGAAAATTCCGTTTGAGGAGGTTTATGACCTCTATGCCATGCGCATCATATTCAAGTGCGATGACCCGGCGCAGGAAAAGGAGCTGAGCTGGCGCATTTACTCCACCATCACTGATATTTACAAGCTGCACCCCGACCGCACGCGCGACTGGATTTCAGTGCCCAAGGCCAACGGCTATCAGGCACTGCATCTGACGGTGATGGGCGCCGACGGCAACTGGGTGGAGATTCAGATTCGCTCCGAGCGGATGGACGATGTGGCCGAGCGCGGTTTTGCCGCCCACTGGAAGTACAAGGACGGCGAGGGGGATGAAGAGGCCGAGCTCAATAAGTGGCTTGAAACCATCAAGGATATACTCGAGAGCCCCGAGCCGAGCGCGCTCGATTTTCTCGACACCCTGAAGCTCAATCTGTATGCCAACGAGATAGTGGTGTTCACCCCCAAGGGCGAGCCGATAACGCTGCCGGCCAACGCAACGGTGCTCGACCTGGCGTTTTCGCTCCACACCGAACTGGGCACGCAGTGCATTGCCGGCAAGGTGAACCATAAGCTCGTGTCGCTCTCGACCAAGCTGTCGGGCGGCGACCAGGTGGAGATTATCACGTCGAAGACTCAGCAGCCACAGCCCGAGTGGCTCAATTTCCTTGCCACTGCCAAGGCGCGCACCCGCCTGCGCCAGGTGCTGCGGCGCGAGAGCCAGCCGCTTATCGACGAAGGGCGCCGCATATTCGAGGAGGCGCTGAAAACGGCCGGCGCCACCGAAAATAATGAGCTCTTCACCAAAATGATGGGGCATTACAGGGTGAACTCGCGCGACGATATATATATTGGCATCGCCAAGGGTGAAATCAATCCGGCCGACACGTTTAACGCCCTGGCCCGGAGCAAGCAGTCGGCGCCGGCATCGGCGTCGGGCTCGTCGGCGTCAGCGTCGTCATCGTCATCGGGTGGCGCCACTTCCATCCTGAAGAAGCTGCTCAACCCGTTCTCGCCGTCGAAGAAAAAGGTGATGGACTCATGGAAGGCCGATGAGGAAGAGGTGGCCATCAACATCAAGGAGACCTACGTGCTGCGCACCTCGGCCAACGGGCAGAACTACAAGATTGCCGAGTGCTGCGGTCCGCTTCCGGGCGATGACGTGATGGGATTCATTGAAGATGACGGCACGGTGACGGTGCATTCGCTCACCTGTCCGCGCGCGGCCATGCTGAAGGCCGCCTACGGGCACCGTATCCTCTTCACCAAGTGGGCCGAGACGCTCGAAACCCGCTTTAAGGCCGAGCTGCAGCTCGAGGGGATAGACCGCAAGGGGATTCTGCAGGAGATTTCGGCAGTGGTGAGCGGGGCGCCGGGCATAGACCTGCGCCGCTTCTCGATCGAGGCCACTAACGAGGTGTTTGCCGGTCAGCTCACCGTCAAGGTCACGTCGGCCAATGCCGTCGACGGCCTGTGTCAGCGCCTCAGGCAGATTAACGGAGTGACATCCGCAACCCGAATTTAGAAGTAGAAGAAACGATGAAAAAGAAGGTTATTTTTCAGTTCCTGATTCTGATATTGGCCGTCGGACTGACCGTGTGGCTGATGCCGCGCAAGTCAGACACGCTCGAATATGAGGTTAACAAGCCGTGGAAGTATCCGCTGCTCACCGCTCCGTTCAATATCCCGGTGTATCCCGACACGGCCACCGTAAGGCAGGCCCGCGATTCGATAGCCAGGGTCTACGTGCCGGTGTATAAGATTGACACAGTAGCCAATAACCGTATGCTCAAGGATATCAACGAGCGCATAGGGCAGATGAGGTCGCTTTCGCCGGGGCTGCGTGCGTCGATGTATGCGAGGGCGTCGGCCATTGTCAATGCGGGCATAGTGGCCTCTCCGGTCTACGATCAGATCCGGTCGGGCGAACTGTCGCAGATCCGCCTGTCGAAAGGCAACTCTGTGACTCAGCTTGCGACCGACAGCCTCCGCTCGCCCAGAGGGGCCTACGACGCGTTTCAGCGCCGCTATCCGGTCGATTCGATTCACAACCTGCTTACCGCCCTGGGGCTGCACGAGGCGTTTGGCGTAAACCTTGTGCTCGACGACGAGACCAACGACCGCTACCTCTCCGAGGCCTACCGCAAGGTGTCGGCCGCCAGAGGGCAGATTCAGTCGGGCGAGCGGATAATCGACCAGGGAGAGCTGGTGAGCCCGCAGATTTTCACCGTGTTGCAAACCTATGAGCAGATGCTCGCCGAGCGCGGCGGCGGCCCCAACGGGCCGGCCATCTACGGTTGGGCCGGCAAGATAGCTTACGTGTTGCTGATGTTTGGCCTGCTGGGAATGTATCTCTACTTTTTCCGTCAGTCAATATTCTGGTCGGTCAAGTCGTTTACGTTCGTTGTCGGGCTGATGCTGGCTTTCATCCTGCTGGCCATATTGATGAGCCATCTGTTTGGCTCGGGGCTGTATGTGGTGCCGTTTGCCATGATTACGATAGTGCTGACGGTGTTTTTCGACGCCGGAATGGCTCTGTGCGTCACTCTGCTCACCACTTTGGTGTGTGCCACTCTGGCATCGTCGCCTCTTGAATTCATGGCGATGCAGTGCGTTGCCGGAATCATTGCTGTATGCGGCCTCAAGGAGATGAGCCGCCGCTCGCAGCTGGTGCGCACGGCAGGCCTCGTGTTTGTGGGCTATGCGCTCACCTACGTGTCGATCAACCTGCTGCTGCTCGGGTCGTTTTCGGGCATGAAGCCGTGGATGTTTGCCATAATGGCCGTTAACGTGATTTGCATATCGTTTGCCTACGTGCTCATATTCCTGTTCGAACACTGGCTCGGATTCACGTCGATGGTGGGCCTCGTGGAGCTCAGCGACATCAATCACCCGCTTCTGCGCGAGCTGAGCCGCGAATGTCCGGGCACATTCCAGCACTCCATGGGCGTGAGCAACCTTGCCGCCGAGGCCGCGGCCAAGGTGGGCGCCAACGTGCAGCTGATACGCGCTGGCGCGCTGTATCACGACATAGGCAAAATCGACAATCCGGCATTCTTTACCGAGAATCAGCATGGCGTGAACCCCCACGATGTGCTCGACCCGCTGCAGAGCGCGCGCATCATCACCGGCCACGTCACCGCCGGCCTGCGTCGGGCCGAGAAGGCCAAGCTGCCTAAGGTGATACGCGATTTCATAGCCCAGCATCACGGCAAGGGAGTGGCACGCTATTTCTATATAACCTACTGCAACCAGCATCCGGGCGAGGAGGTTGACCGCGCGCCGTTCACCTATGCAGGCCCCAATCCGCAGACCCTCGAGTCGTCGATTCTGATGATGGCCGATGCGGTCGAGGCGGCCTCGCGCTCGCTCAAGGAGTATACCGAAGAGGCTATTACCGACCTGGTGAACCGCATTGTCGACTCGCAGGTGGCCGAGGGGCTGCATGCCGACTCTCCGCTTGCCTTCCGCGACGTGCAGACCATCAAAGAGAGCTTTATTCAGCGATTGCTGACCATCTATCACTCGCGCATAGCGTATCCCACAGCCAATAAATGACCTCAGGAGCACTTACCAGGGAACTGATTGCCGACACCTCGCTCTGGCGCCTGATCGTGCGCGTGGGCGAGTCGCGTCTGTGCGCGATGCTCTCGGGGCCCGAGAGCGTTGAGCGCAGCGTTATGGTTCATTGCGAGCCTTTGGCCGACGATTCGGTGAAGTCGCTCGAAAATGCGGTTTACGACAATCCGCTGCTGCTCGGCGACTTTGCCTCGACCGACGTGATTTTCACCACCGGCAGCGTATTTGCCTCTCCGGCTTCGGCGGCGCCGCTTATCGAGCCGATGGCCGAGGCCATGCTCCCCGACTTTTCCGCTCCGCGCCGCATAGAGCGCGAGCGCCTGAGCGGCACCGGGGTCGACCTGGTTTACGCCACTGATGCCGACACTTTCAACTTCATGGCGCGCACCTTTGCCGCCGCGCGCTTTCATCATGCGCTGGCCATCGACGGCGGCTATCTTTTCCACCGCAATTCGGCCGCCGGGGCGTCGGCTCATATCTATGCGCTCTGTGAGGACGACGGGCGGATGCTGCTCGTTGCCTTCGGCCCGACCGGTGCTCCTGCCCATCTCAGCGTAAAACCGGTGCGTTCGGCCGCCGACTGCGCATATTATATCCTTGCGGCAGGGCTGACGGGGGCTATCTCGGTGGGCGGTGCGCCCGACCGCCGCAATGAGGTGTGCGAGATTCTGCGCCGCATGCGCCCTGATGCCACAGTGTTGCCGCTGACTCTATCCGAAGACCTTCTGCACCTCCGCCACATGGCGCCGGAGGCTGCGTTCGACATGATTTTTCTGACCAGATTATGAGAATAATAAGAGGAAAATACGGGCGCCGTCGGTTTGACGTGCCTGGAAATATCACGGCCCGCCCTACCACCGACTTTGCCCGTGAAAACATATTCAACGTGCTTGAAAACATGATTGATTTCGACGGCATCCGCGCCATCGACCTGTTTGCCGGCACCGGAGCCATTTCGCTCGAGATAGTGAGCCGCGGCGCCGCCGAGGTTACCGCGGTGGAGAAGGCCCCGACCCAGTTCAGGTTCATCGAAAAGGTGCGCGGGCAGCTCAACTGCAAGGAGCTGCGGGTGGTGCGCGGCGATGCGCTGAAGTATATCCAGAGCGTGCAGAGCCCGGTGGACTTCATTTTTGCCGACCCGCCATATGATATGGAAGGCTTTGAAGAGGTGCCGTCGGTGATTCTCGGCTCGAAGGCCGTGGGGCCGGATACGATAGTGGTGGTGGAGCATGGCAAGACGCGCGATTTCTCCTCCCTGCCCGGCTTTATGGAGCATAGGGTATACGGCAGCGTCAATTTTTCAATTTTCCGCAAGCAGGCTGACTGATTATGAAAGAATACAGCCCTGAGTATCTTGAGAATATCCGTGCGATTATAGGCAGCGGCGACGTGGTGGCCGCCCGCCGCGAACTCGATTCGCTTCATCCGGCCGACATCGCCGAACTCTATCAGGACCTTGACCTTGCCCAGGCCGAGTTTCTGTATAAGCTGCTCGACGAGGAGACGGCGGCCGACGTGCTGCTCGAACTCGACGAGGACGACCGCCGCAAGCTGCTCGACAATCTGCCCAACGACGTCATTGCCAAGCAGGTTGACCATATGGACACCGACGATGCCGCCGACGTGCTGCAGGAGCTCGACAAGGAAGACCGCGATGAGGTGCTTGCCCGGCTCGACGACGTGGAGCAGGCCGGCGATATCATCGACCTGATGAAGTATCCCGAAAACACCGCGGGCTCGCTGATGGGCACCGAGATGATCGTGGTCAACGAAAACTGGTCGATGCCCGAGTGCATCAAGGAGATGC
>CAYUFQ010000017.1:0-18326 GCA_964444045.1 uncultured Bacteroides sp. | reverse complement strand
AGGAGGAGGTGTATGCCGGTCAGGTGGTAGGCGAGAACGCCAAAGACAACGACATAGTGGTGAACGTGACCAAGTCGAAGAAGCTGACCAACATGCGTGCGAGCGGCGCCGACGACAAGGCCCGCATCGTGCCTCCGGTGGTGTTCTCGCTCGAAGAGGCGCTTGAATACATCAAGGAAGACGAATACGTGGAGGTGACCCCCCACCACATACGCCTGCGCAAAATCATACTCGACGAGCTGGAGCGCAAACGCGCCAACCGCTAACGCAGCAGCCGCTCGAGCATAGCCACCCCGCGGCCGCCGGCGGCCACATATCGCTGAATCAGCTTCAGGCGCCACTCACTGACCATACCCCCGGCCAGTTCGGCGTGCCCCTCGCGGCAATACATGCCGGCCAGGATGGCACGCCGATAATCTATCAGGCGCTCATACCTGGTGCCGCTCACGGTTTGCCGCGCGGCATCGAGAGCCAGCTCCCACCGGCCTGCCTTTGAACTGAAATCAGTGCCCGTGATGCTCTCGGCCTGTGCATAGGCCCTCACAGGCTCGCTAAGCGGCAGATAGGCCAGCGTTGGCTCCGCGGCCAGGAGCCTGATGCCGAACTCCCAGTCATTCCAACCCGGCAGGGAGCAGTTCCACCCTCCGGCCGCACGGGCCAGCGCGGTGCTTACCACGCAGCGCTGGGTGGATAGAATCGAATGGAAAATCTGCATGCGCATTGGGTCGCCATGACGGAACGGCTTGGGATGCTCCTTGCCATCGAGGCCTACCAGCACCATGTCGAACGCGCCTATCCGCGGCATGCCGGCGGAGATGAGGCCGGATGAAATCTCCTCGATATGCCGCGCCGGCATCACGTCGTCACTGTCGAAAAACATCACGTAAGGAGTCTCCACAAGAGCCAGGCCGGCATTGCGGGCACACGTGGCTCCGGGGTGCGGCTCGGAGATAACGGTGACGCCCGGGCGGCCGTCGGCCCAGTGCCTCAGGGTGTCGGGCGTACGGTCAGTTGAGCCGTTGTCGACCAGCACCACCGCCTCCGGAGCCACCGTTTGCTCCGCAAGCGACCGGAGGGTGCGCTTTACCAGCTCCGCGCGGTTTCTGACCGGGATAACGACCGTGATCATACCCTCCGTTTATTGGCCTCGCCGGCAAGCATGCCGCACGCAGCCTGGATATCTTCGCCGCGCGAGGCGCGTATGGTGGCGGTGATGCCCTTGGCGTTAAGGCGGTCGCGAAAGGCCTCCATGGTCTGTTCGGAGGCAGTTTCGAGCGGACTGTCGGGCAGCGAATGGTAGCGGATAAGGTTCACGCGGCAGTCGGTGCCGCGCAGCAGCCGCGCCAGGGCGTCGGCATGGCGCACGTCATCATTCAGCCCGCGCCACACGATGTATTCAACCGTCAGACGCCTTTGGTGAGCGAAGTCATAGCCGCGCAGCAACTCCATTATCTGAGTGACCGGCCACGCCTTTTCCGACGGCATCAGCTCGGCCCGTTGCCCGGGAAACGGCGCATGGACGCTTATGGCCACATGTACTTTCGTTTCATCAAGCAAGCGCTTGAGCTCGGGCAGTTTGCCGATGCTCGACACAGTGATGCGCTTCGGGCTCCAGGCGAGCCCCCACGGGGCGGTGAGCACCTCGATTGCCGTCAGCACCCGGTCGAGGTTATCCATAGGCTCGCCCATGCCCATAAACACTATGTTAGTCAGGCTCCCGGAATTGTCGATGCTGAAAATCTGATTGATGATGTCGGAAACCTCGAGATTGCCGTGAAAGCCCTGACGGCCGGTCATGCAGAACCTGCAGCCCATCCTGCAGCCTGCCTGCGACGACACGCAGAGCGTGGCCCGGTCTTTGTCGGGAATATAGACGGCCTCCACATCGCGGCCCCCCTTGCCCTCGAACAGATATTTCACCGTGCCGTCCGAGCTGGCCGCCCGGGCCTTCGGCTCCGAGAGGCCGACGCAATATTTCGCCTTGAGGGCCTCGCGGCCACGCAAGGAAATGTCGGTCATTCCGTCGATATCGCGCACGCGTTTTGCATACAGCCACTTGGCCATCTGCCCTGCGGCAAAGCGCGGAAGCCCGCAATCGGCAGCCACCTCGCGCAGCTGCTCCAGATTCATTCCAATCAGTTTTGTCTTATCCATTTTTATTAAGCCGGCCCACGGCCTTGAGTGCGGCAAATCCGCCCGTATAGGTCAGCAGAATGCCGATTTTATTCTTCATGCGCACCTTGCGGTTAAACAGCGATGCCCTGCGGTATTTTCTTATGGTGGCCTTGCAGCGGGCCTCGAGTGCGGGGGCATCCGCGCGGTTTCCGGCCAGAAGGGTGAAGATATTGAAGGCGGCGCTCAGTGCCCTGTCTTCAGCCGCCGGAAGCAGCTGCGGATAGTTGCGCCGCATGTAGTCCACGATTCGGTCGGTCACGTCGAGCACCACCCCTCTTTCTGGCGTGAACACATGCATGTAGCTGCCCGGATTCATGGTGTAGTAATACATCGGCGACGGCACGTAGGCTATCATGTCGGAGAGGAGAAACAGGCGGTAGAACGAATCGAGGTCCTCATATCGGGTGCGGCGGAACCGATAGCCGTTGAACAGCGAGGCATGATAAAGCGCCCCACACGTATTGTTGGTCAGGCCGGTCTGATACAGGGCTGCCTCCACTGCCTCCTCGGGGTCATACATCCTCGCTTGCGCATCGGCCTCGGGCCAGGTCTTCGACATATCGAGATGCCATTCGGGCGACACCTGCCGGAAACCGTTCACGGCCATCAGGCACTCGTTTTCGACGCACGCATCGAGAAGCGTCCGCAGGAAATCGGGGTGCAGCGAATCATCGGCATCAAGAAAGGTCAGGTAGCGTCCGGAAGCCAGGTCGACACCCTTATTGCGCGCGGCCGACACCCCTTCGTTGCAATCGCCGCTCACTATGCGGATGCGCGGGTCATCGAAGCTACGGCACACGGCAAGCGAGCCGTCGGTCGACGCGTCGTCGATAAGCAGCAGTTCGAAATCCGCAAAGGTCTGATCCAACACGCTGCGGATGCAGGGCGCCAGATAACGGCCGGCGTTATACACCGGCACTATTACGGATATCTCAGGCGGCTTCGGCGACATGACTCTTTAGCCGAACACGATGGGGTTGGAGTCGTCGGCCGACGACGCATCGTCGGCGCTACGCGCAGGCCGGCCCGGCTGAATCTGACCGGCCGGAGCAGCGCTGGTAATAGCGGCTTTCTGCTCCGAGGTGCGGGCATAGGCCGGATATTTCTCCAGCCCCTCGATAACGTTATCGTCATCGAGCTGGTCGGGGCGGAGCACCACGTAGAGCATCCTGGCCTTGGCAGCGGCCAAAGCGGCGGCCTTTTCCTTGCCGTATTGCTCTTCGATTGCCTTTGAAGCGACCAACGGCGAGGTCTGAGCCTTCTTTTCGGGCTTACCCTTGCGCACCACCGGATTGTTCTTAACCATAATAGGCTGGGCATCAAATCCGCTGGCCAGAATGGTGAGCTTGATTTTGTCGCCAAGGGTATCGTCGTAGGCCACCCCGTAAATCACCTCCACATCATCAATCGAGGTGATGAACTCGGTGAAGGCCTTCATCTCGCCGGCCAGGAACGGCTTATCGGCCTTGCGCGATATGTAGAGGTTGAACAGCAGGCGTTTCGAGCCCATTATATTGCTGTTTTTGAGCAGGGGCGACTCAAGCGCATCCTCGATGGCCTTCTGCACGCGGTTTTCCCCCTCGCCGTATCCGCAGCTGATTATTGCCGAACCGCCGTTGCGCAGGGTGGTGTCAACGTCGTTGAAGTCAATGTTGATGCGGGCATCCTCGGTGGTTATCAGCTCCGAGATTGAGCGCGCGGCAGTGGCGAGGGTATCGTCAGCCTTGGCCCACGCGGAGTCGAAGTCGAGGTCGGGATATATCTCAATCAGGCGCTCGTTGTTGATGAGCAGCAGCGCGTCAACATACTTCTTGATTTCCTCAGCGCCTTCGAGCGCCTTCGATATTTTCTTGAGGCCCTCGAACAAGAAGGGGATAGTGACGATGCCCACGGTGAGCACCCCGCGCTCGCGGGCCTGCTTGGCCACTATCGGAGCGGCGCCGGTGCCGGTGCCGCCACCCATGCCGGCGGTGATAAACACCATTTTTGTATTGTCGTCGGATATCGCGTTGATCGCATCAATGCTCTCCTCGGCCGCAGCCCTGGCCACTTCGGGCTTGTCGCCTGCGCCGAGGCCGGTGTGGCCCAGCAGCACGCGGTCGGGCACGGGCGAGTTCCTGAGGGCCTGATTATCGGTGTTGCACACCACGAACTTCACGTCCTTTACGCCTTGTTCATACATGTAGCCCACGGCATTGCCACCGCCGCCGCCAACGCCAATCACCTTGATTATGCTGTCGCGGTTGGGGTCGAGAGGAGCCGGAGTGATAAATTCGCTGTCGCGGCAAATATCGTCTATTGTCATAAGTCAGTCAATTGAATTGTGAAGGTGATCGGGTATTATTCTTCGTCAAATTCGCCAAGGTCGGTAGGCGGAACCACGCCGCTTTTGAAGCGTTCGAACAAACGGCTGATTATATTGCCCTGACGGTGCTTGATAGTCAGGTCGTCTTCGTCGGATTCATCAGATTCGTCGCCATAGCCAAACTCCTCTTCATCGCTTACCGAAGCGGCGGCCGTGGCGGCACCCTGCTGCTCGGCGCGACGCTCGGCAGGCAGCGAGGCACACGGTTTCAGATGCTCCTCGCGCGACAGGCGATACAACACGGCTATCACGTCGAGGTCCTCGCCCGTGGAGATTTTCGAGCCGGCAATCCTCACCGTAGGCGGCAACGACCCCCGACGCACTCCGAGGGTGGTCACCTTGCTCAGCTCCTCGGCAAAGCCCTGCAGCATGCTTCCGCCCCCCACCAGCACTATGCCGCCGGCCAGGTCGCCGGCCTTCATGCCGGCATATTCAACCTGCGCGTTGATGTTGGCGATGATTTCCGATGCGCGCGCGCTGATTATATTGTTGATTTGCGACGTGTCGCTCTCTTCGATCGACGGAGCATGGTGCCCCTCCGACGGACGGGCATTGCCCACGGCGCGCTTCAGTTCCTCGGCGCGCTCTTCGAGATAGGGCAACGCCATGGTGATGTCGCGCGTGATATGACGCGAACCGAGCGGTATGGTGGCAAGATAGTGGAGCACTCCGCTCTTGAACACGGCCACGGTGGTGGTTTCAGCGCCGCAGTCAACGAGCATCGAGCCCAGACGGCGCTCTTCAGACGTGAGCACCATGTCGGCCAGCGCCAACGGACGCACCACGTAGCCGTTGACCTTCAGCTCGAGCTTTTCGCCTATGACGAGCTGCAGATTGCGTAGCATCTGACTGCGGCAGCTGACGATATTTACCGTAGCCGATATGTCGTGCCCGAGCAGGCCCACCGGGTCGGCCCCGCTGGGTTTGCCGTCGACCGAAAACTCCATCGATTCAACATCGAGCAGCTCATGGTCAGAATCGGCAATGCGCGCGCTTCCGAGCAGACGCTCCACTATTTCGGGCGTCACCTCGGTGTTTTCGCTCAGCGTCAGATTGAGCCGCGCCGAGGTTGACTTGAGCGAGCGGCCGCCCACTCCGAGATACACGGCCGAAATCTTTTCGGGCGAAATGGAGTTATTGAGCTTGACTATGATACGCTTCAGCTCGTTGGCCACTTCCTTGACATTGTGGACGCAGCCATAGCGCACATAATTGGGATGCTGATGCTCTTCCTCGATGGCACGCACGGTCAGAGTGCCCGAAGAATCTATCTGGCCGGCAGCCCCCTTGATTACTGAGCTGCCAATTTCAATGGCCACGACATAGGGTGATGTGTTCATGGAGTTATATCTGTATTTACGGTTTATCTTGTTATTGTCTGCATGGTTTCAATCGCATCGCCGTCGACTCCGAGCGAGTCGACAGGTATGCTCAGGTCGGGCAGTTTGCCCCGGCTGCGGGTAGCCACCACCTGCCCGTCCCATTTGAGCGATATGGTGTCGTAGAACGTCCATCCCTTCACCGGGAGCACCTTGGAGTAGAAAGCGCGCAGACGCGAGAATTTGCTGTACACGTTGGACGCGTCGCCGAGATTGATCACATGGCCGCGCATGGCCGGCACCAGAATGATGTTGGAGGTATCGGCCACGGAAATCATCGTAATCATCTTGTTCATGTCGGGATTGGAGTTGAGATAGTCGAGCAGCGGCATCAGCTGTTCGGGCGAACTTCCGGCCGGCAGGTCGCCATCGATGTGGGGCACGTCGGTCTTATATCGGCTGGTGGCAGCCACCCGTTTGCCTGTACGGTTAACGTAGTAGCTCCGGCCGGAATGGGGCCATACGCGCGCCACCGGCACCATCGGGGTGACCCGTATGCGCAACCGGTTGTTGTTGAGCAGCAACACTTCCGACTTTTCAATCTTCTCCATGCCATCGAGGTGCTTCTTTATCGCAGAAAGGTTCACGTCGCCAACCGGGGTGTCGGTCAGATTGCCGAGCAGCGGGGCGAGCTCGGCGGTGAGAGAGTCGGGCGTGATGAATCCGCTGCCCGAAGGGTCGTCGACGGCCACCTGACCGTCTTCCAGCCCCGGGCACTTCAGATTGCGCGCCCCCCCGTGAGCCCATATGCAGCCTATGACCACATAGAGCAGCAACGCCATAGTGGCCGACACGCACATGATTTTTTTCGTTTTCGGACTCATCGGCAAGCCTTGACTATTTCAGGTAGCAACAGGTTGATGTCGC
The DNA here is from genome assembly GCA_964444045.1 of uncultured Bacteroides sp. Classification (GTDB taxonomy): domain Bacteria; phylum Bacteroidota; class Bacteroidia; order Bacteroidales; family Muribaculaceae; genus UBA3263. The sequence goes on along the minus strand of CAYUFQ010000017.1, from coordinate 11,540 downwards.
CGGCGCCCACAGTGAGCAACACGTCGAAGCGGCTGGCGGCCACGGCATCCACCAGCTCCGACTTTTCAACAAGGTGCTTGTGGGGGCAGGTGACGTCGCGCAGAATCAGCTCCGACGTCACCCCCTCTATCGGCAGCTCGCGCGCCGGATAGACAGGAAGCAGCATCACTTCATCGGCCTGCGACAGGGCCTTGGCAAACTGCGGGGCGAAATCGCGCGTGCGGCTGTAGAGGTGAGGCTGAAAAGCCACCACCAGGCGTTTGCCGGGGAAGAGCCGGCGCACGGACCGGATCGAGGCATTGAGTTCATCGGGATGATGGGCATAATCGTCGATAACGGCACGGCCGGGCTCGCACAGCCAGAACTCGAAGCGGCGCTTGGCGCCGAGAAAGCTCTTCATGGCCTCGCGATAGGCCTCGGGCTTGACCGAGGCGTCGTGGAGCAGCCACACTCCGCCGCAGGCCGCTATTGCATTGTCGATATTCACCTCAAGGGGCACTCCGAGCTCAATCCCGGCAATGGTTTCGCCGGGAGTGACCAGGTCGAACGAAATCCGGCCGTCGGCCATTACCAGATTGGCGGCATGGAAATCGCCGCGGTCAACTCCATAGGAGTAGACCTTCACCCCGGGGCGCGGACGCGGCTTCAGCTTCAGGCCGTTATGTATCAGCAGGGCACCTCCCGGAAGAATCAGCTCCGTGAACCGGGCGAAACTCTCCAGATAAGCCTCCTCCGTGCCGTAGATGTCGAGATGATCGGGGTCGGTGGAGGTAATCACGGCTATCGAGGGCGAAAGGTGATGAAACGATCGGTCGTATTCATCGGCCTCGACCACTGCATAGGGGCTCGACGGGTGGAGCAGAAAGTTAGTGCCGTAGTTGCGCAAAACTCCGCCCAGAAACGCGTTGCACCCCACTCCGCTCACCGTGAGCAGATGGGCGGCCATGGAGCTGGTGGTCGTCTTGCCATGAGTGCCGGCGAAACAAAGGGCGGTTTCCGACCGGGTTATGCGGCCAAGCACGGCGGCACGCTTCACTACCTCAAAACCGTTCTCTCTGAACCACTGCAGCCCCTTATGGTCGGCCGGAATGGCAGGAGTGTAGACCACCAGGGTTTCGTCGGCATTGCGAAACGGGGCCGGAATCAGCGAGGGGTCATCGCTGAAAGCGATGTCAACCCCCTCGGCAATCAGCGCCGAGGTGAGTTCCGAAGGGGTGCGGTCATATCCGGCCACCTCACACCCTCTGGCAAGAAAATAGCGTTCGAGAGCGGCCATGCCTATGCCTCCGGCGCCAACAAAGTATATGCGGTTTTTCTGCTCGTTCATGATGGATTGTTGCAGATTTCAAGAATTTTATCAACTATCTTATCGTCGGCCCCCGTCAGCGCCATAGCCAGGGCATTGCTTGCCAAGGCCGTTCGCTTTTGCTCATCGCCGAGCAGACGGGCCACCTCCTGTCCGAGCAGGCTGCGGGCATCGCGGTCGAGTATCATCACTGCCGCATCGCGCCGGGCCAGCGCCTCGGCGTTTTTGCGCTGATGGTCCTCGGCCACGTTGGGGCTGGGCACGAGTATGGCGGCCTTGCCCAGTATCTGCAGTTCGGATATGGTGCCGGCTCCGGCGCGGCTCACCACCATGTCGGCAGCGCGATAGGCAAGCGCCATGTCAGATATGAAGGCCGAGGCCTTGACCCCCTCATGGCGGGCGGCCACCGGAGCGAACTCCTCGATGTAGCCCTTGCCGGTCTGCCAGAGCACCTGCGCTCCGGCGCCGACTATAGCGTCAAGGCCGGCGGCGATGCTTTCGTTGATCGTGAGCGCGCCGAGCGAGCCACCCACCACCAGCACCAGCGGCCGGGCAGGGTCGAACCCAAGGCGCCGCTTGGCCTCGTCGGGAGTCAGACTGCAGCCGGTCAGGTCGGCCCGCACCGGATTACCGGTCAACACGATGCTGCCGGCAGGGAAAAAGCGGTCCATCCCCTCATAGGCGCAGCATATGGCCTTGGCCTTCTTGGCCAGCAGCTTGTTGGTTACTCCGGCATATGAGTTCTGCTCCTGAAGCAGCGTGGGCACTCCGGCCTTCTGAGCGGCCTTGAGGGTAGGCCCCGACGCATAGCCGCCCACTCCGACGGCAATGTCGGGCCGGAACTCCCGCACGGTCTGCCGGGCCAGGCGCATCGACTTCCATAGCTTCCACAACACCTTGACGTTACGCCACGGCCGGCTGCGGTCGAATCCCGCCACCGGCAGGCCTATTATCTCATATCCGGCGGCAGGCACACGCTCCATCTCCATGCGGCCGAGAGCGCCCACATAGAGTATCTTGCAGTCGGGCATACGGCGGCGCAGCGCATTGGCTATCGACAGCGCCGGAAATATGTGGCCTCCCGTGCCACCTCCGCTTATCAGTACGTTCACTTTTGGTTCAATTATGAATTATCAATTATGAATTATCAATTATTTTTTCTCTTCACTCTTCAACCTCATCAACCTCTCCACTTTCCACTCTCCACTCTCCACTCTCCACTTTCCACTTTCCACTTTCTCAGAATTGCGTCGGGTTCTCGCCTTGCAGCTCGGTGGGCAGAGCGCTCCGCTCGCGTGCCAGGTCGGCCGACGAAGCCTCCTTGCTGCGCACCGTGAAGCGGCTGACGCTGAGCATTATGCCGAATGCAATCGACGTGACGAGTATCGACGTGCCCCCCTTCGAAAAGAGCGGCAACGGCTGCCCCGACACCGGACCAGCACCCGTTACTATGGCCATATGGCACAGAGCCTGCGTAGTTATCAGCACCGCACACCCGGTGACCAGGAAGGCCGGATACATCTGATTGCATCTGTGGGCTATGACATAAGCCCTTGCCAGCAGCCATATGTACAGAATCATTATGAAGAGCCCGCCGATAAAGCCGAGGTCTTCGACTATAATCGCATAGATATAGTCGGAGAAGGCCAGGGGCAGGCGCGACGTTTCGCGCGAATTGCCGGGGAACACGCCAATCAGGCCGCCGTTGGCCTGAGCCATATACGATCGCATCTCCTGAAGGTTCTGACTGGTTATCGGGCGCTCATAGCGCGGAGTGCTGTCCCAGAAGTTGCTGCTGCGGTTGCCCCATGTATCGTCAGTGAGGCGCGAATTTCCGCCACCGGCCACCTTGGCGCCTTCGGGCAGACTGAACTGATTGCCGCGAGAATCGAGCAACACCACCTCAGGCACCTCCGCCTTGGCGCGCGACGTCATGAGCATCTTCACTCCGAGGGCACAGCCGCCCAGCAGGGCATACACCCCGAGTATGATGAAAAACTTCTTCCACTCCAAGGCGCCGAGCAGCAACATGGAAACGGAAACGGCCATCATGATCAGAGTGTTGGTCAGGCCCTGCGAAAACAACAGGGCACCCGACCCCAACACGTAGACACACGACCTTATCAGTCCGTTATTGCGCAGCCTCGGGTCTTTTTTCAGCTGCGAGGTGCTGAGCACCAGCGCCAGCATCAGCACCACCGACAGCTTGATGAACTCGGCGGGCTGCAGCGTTATCAGCGGCAACGAAATGGCGCGGCGCGCACCGTTGACGTATTCGCCGAAAAACATCACATACACCATCGCCACGACGCTGCTCCAGAACAGCACGCGGCTGGCCGGCGCGAAGTAGCGGTAGTGGACCTTCTGCAGCCCCAGGATTATCAGGAAACCGACAAACAGCATGCCCACATGGCGCACCAGAGGGGCATACAGGCCCTGCTTCGAGATTTCAAACGACGAAGCGCTGTAGAGCTCGATCACTGACAGCACCACCAGAAAGCCATACACCCCCCAGATGTGGGTGTCGGGCGGATTCATGACGCCTTCGGGCTGCACGCCGCGCGCCTTGTTGTCGGTTGCTTCTTGTCGAAAGGCCATCGCTTTATTTTTTCAGTGCAAGTACGGCCGCCTTGAACAGGTCGCCGCGGTTAACGTAGGAGGTAAACAGGTCGAACGACGCGCAGCAGGGACTCAGCAACACCGTGTCGCCCGCGCAGGCCAGCGAGCGGCAGGCGGCAATGGCATCGTCGAGCGAGCCGGTGCTCACCAGCTCCGGCACCTCGCCTGCGAAAAACTCCATAATCTTTTCGTTGTGAAGCCCCATGGCAACTATGGCCTTCACCTTGCGGCGCACCAGCTCAAGAATTTCGGAGTAATCATTGCCCTTGTCCTTGCCGCCGAGAATCAGCACGGTTGTCTTCTCCTCGGGCATGCTTTCAAGAGCATACCAGCATGAGTTGACGTTGGTGGCCTTTGAATCGTTGATCCAGCGCACGCCGTCGATTGTGGCTACCGGTTCCAGCCGGTGCGCCACTCCGGCAAAATCGCCGAGCGCGCGGCTTATCTTCTCGTTTTTCAGGTCGAGAAGCTGAGCGCTGATGCCGGCGGCCATGGAGTTGAACAGGTTGTGCAGCCCGTTGAGGGCCAGGTCGGCGCGCGGCATCATCAGCGGGGTGTGTCCGGCCGCGATTACCAGATTGTTTTCGGCATCGACATATGCCGCCGTGTGCTCCTCGGCGGTCAGGCCGAACGGATAGCAATGCGCCTCGGTGCCCACTTTGCTGAGCTGCGACGTTATTACGGGGTCGTCCTGCCAGTAAATGAAGGCGTCTTCAGCCGTCATGTTGCGGATAATGCGGAACTTGGCGTCGATATAGTTCTGCATCTCGAAGTCATAGCGGTCAAGATGGTCGGGTGTGATGTTGAGCAACACGGCCACCGAAGCCTTGAAGTCATACATGTTCTCGAGCTGAAACGACGACAGTTCCACCACATAGACCGCATGAGGCTCGCGGGCCACCTGCCATGCCAGGCTGGCGCCCACATTGCCGGCAGCCGAGGCGTCGACTCCGGCCGACGTGAGTATGTGGGTTATGAGCTTGGTGGTGGTGGTCTTGCCGTTAGAGCCGGTTATGCACACCATCTTCGCATCAGTGTAGCGTCCGGCCAGCTCTATTTCGGAAATGACCGGAATGCCACGTCCGGCGAGTTTCATCACCAGGGGGGCCGTAGGCGGTATGCCGGGGCTCTTCACCACCTCATCGGCGTTGAGAATAAGTTCCTCGGTGTGTCCGCCCTGCTCGAAAGCTATATTCTCGCTGTTGAGAATATCGACATACTTCCGGGCCAGCGTGCCGCTGTCGCTCAGAAACACGTCGTAGCCCTTGTCCTTGCCGAGCACTGCGGCTCCCACGCCCGACTCTCCGCCGCCAAGTATTACCAGTCTCTTCATTATGATGATTTTATTGTTTTTTTATCTGATTTTCAAAGTAACGAACGTCAATGCCGCCAGCAGGATGGAAACGATCCAGAAGCGTATGGTTATCTTGGCCTCATGTATGCCACGGGCCGGCTTGTTCCACACCACGTCGGCATCCGTCTGGGCATCTTTCTGAAAATGATGATGAAGCGGGGCCATCTTGAACACGCGTTGCCCACGGCCCCGGCGCTTGCGCGTGAATTTGAACCACCCGGTCTGAATCATCACCGAAATATCCTCGATGAAAAACACCGCACAGAGCAGCGGAATCAGCAGCTCCTTGCGAATCAATATGGCAAACACGGCTATGATGCCCCCGAGGGTCAGCGAGCCGGTGTCGCCCATGAACACCTGGGCCGGAAAGGCATTGTACCACAGGAATCCGATTAGCGCGCCGATAAATGCCGCCATATACACCACCAGCTCCTCCGAGCCCGGTATGTACATGATGTTGAGATACGTGGAGTAAATCACGTTGCCGCCGAGATAGGCCATGATTATCAGCGCCACGCCGATAATGGCGCTCACACCCGTGGCCAGGCCGTCGATGCCGTCGGTCAGGTTGGCGCCGTTGCTCGTGGCGGTCACGGCCACAATCACCACCAGGATGAACAGAATCCAGCCGCCGGTGGCCGCGTGGTCGCCGAGCCAGCCGGTGAGCGATGAATAGTCGAAGTTATTGTTCTTGACGAACGGAATGGTTGTCTGCGCGGCCTTGATGTCAGCGCCCTCGCTGACCACCACCTGCTCCACCCCATCGCCCGAGGCGGCCGGAATCTCGGTCAGCGCGCTGTCGCGCATGGTTATCGCCGGGCTGAAGGTCATGGTGAGCCCCACTATCAGGCCTATGCCCACCTGCCCCACTATCTTGTATTTTCCGGCCATGCCGTCTTTGTTGTGGCGCTTCATCTTCAGATAGTCGTCGGCAAACCCCAGGGAGCCGAGCCACACCGTGGCAATGACCATGAGCAGCATATACACGTTGGACAGGTTGCCTATGAGCAGACACGGAATGAGTATGGCCACTATGATGATTATGCCCCCCATGGTGGGAGTGCCCTGCTTGGCCATCTGCCCCTCGAGCCCCAGATTGCGCACTATCTCGCCCATCTGCATCAACTGCAGCCGGGCAATGATTCTGCGCCCGATGATGGTGGCGCACAGCAGCGACAGCACGAAGGCCACCGACGAGCGCACGGTTATGTAGCCGCTCAGGCGCTCCAGCGACTCGCCGCCGATACCCAGTTCGCTGAAAAGGTAATACAACATCGGCCAGACTCTTAAAGGTTGAATGCAGCGCGGGCTTCCTCGCGGTCGTCGAAATGATGTTTCACACCCTTCACCTCCTGGTAATCCTCATGGCCCTTGCCGGCAATGAGAATCACGTCGCCGGGGGCGGCCAGGGAGGCCGCCGTGCGGATGGCCTCGCGGCGGTCTTCGATAATGAGGGCGCGCCGGCGCATGTCGTAGTCGAGTCCGGCCTCCATGTCGGCCAGAATGGCCAATGGCTCCTCGAAGCGCGGATTGTCGGAGGTGAGTATGAGCCTGTCGGAGCGGCGGGCGGCCTCGGCGGCCATGATCGGACGCTTGCCGGAGTCGCGGTTGCCTCCGGCGCCAACCACCGTGATGATGCTGCGCGGCCCTATCTCGCGGATGGTGTCGAGCACGTTGACCAGCGCGTCGGGCGTGTGGGCGTAGTCAACTATGGCCACCACCCCTTCGGGCGAACGCACCGCCTGGAAGCGGCCGGCCACCGGCACCAGCCGGCTCATGCGGGTCAGCACCTCGTCAGGCGCCCAGCCCAGCAGGCAGCAGGCGCCATAGACTGCAGTGAGGTTATATGCGTTGAAGCGGCCGGTAAACATCGTTTCGACATCGTGGCCGTTGAGGCTGAGCAATGTGCCGTCGAGGCGGCTCTCCACTATGCGGCCGGTAAAGTCGGCCATTGAGCGCAGGGAGTATGTGTAATGGCGGGCGGCGCAGTTCTGCAACATAACCCGGCCAACCTTGTCGTCAGCGTTGACCAGCGCGAAGGCATCGGCAGGCAGCCCGTCGAAAAACGATTTCTTCGCCTCGAGATAGGCCTGCACTGTCTTGTGATAGTCGAGATGGTCGCGGGTAAGGTTGGTGAACACTCCGCCGGCAAACTGCAGCCCGGCGATGCGATGCTGATGGGCGGCATGCGAGCTCACCTCCATGGCGGCCACCGAGCAGCCGGCCTCGACCATGCGGGCCAGCAGTTCGTTGATGCTGTAGGCGTCGGGGGTGGTCTGGGTGGCATGCACAGCCTCGGTTTCGATATAGTTGCATACGGTCGACAGCAAACCGGCCTTCAGCCCCATAAGCCGCGTCATTTCGTAGATGAGGGTGGCCGTGGTGGTCTTGCCGTTCGTGCCGGTCACTCCAACGAGTTTGAGCCTGCGCGAAGGGTGGCCGAACCATTCCGACGAGAGCAGGCCGAGGGCTATGGAGCTGTTGGCCACCACCACGTAGGTGATGCCGGGCAGCACCTTGTCGGGCAGCTGCTCGCACACTATGGCATGCACGCCCGAATGTTCGAGCAAGGGAATGAACGAATGGCCGTCGACGCTCGTGCCGCGCACGGCCACGAACATCGCACCGGGAGTGACCTTGCGCGAGTCGAAGGTCAGTGCGGTTATTTCAGGATTTTTGGGTCCGACCACCTGAAGGGGCTTCACCGACGAAATGAGTTGCAGCAGTTGCATATCTTTATTGTGTTGTTGTTTCGTTTATTGTTGATTAGAAGGAATCATGGCTTCAGGCGAAGGCGCACCCGGGTGCCGGGCGCTACCGGAGTGCCCGGCCGCGGCTCTTGCGAGTCCACATGGCCCACGCCGCTGAACGCCACTTCGGCACCCGCACCCTCAAGAGTCACCACGGCTTCGCGGAGCCCCATGCCGCACACGTCGGGCAGTCCGCTCTCCACCCTGCGCTGCGCAATGCGCGAGGGGGTGGTGCCCGAAACCGAGCGCACCGCGCGCACCAGCCCGTCGTCGGCCGAGGCGAAAGCCACCGGAGGCTCCACCCGGTCGGGCGCGCCGGCGCGGTAGTCTGACTCATTGTCGAGCAGGCCGCGGGCATAGAGCGCCAGGGCTATGTCGCGCATCACCACGCCCGATGTGCTCGCCGCGCCGAAGTAGTTCTCGCGCGGATGGAACGTCAGCACCACGCAGCTGTATTTCGGGTTCTCAACCGGGAAGAATCCGCAAAAGGCCAGGCGCTTCTTCTTGGTGTCGTACTTCCGGGTATCGGGGTCGACCGAATATGCCGTGCCGGTCTTGCCGGCAAGGGTCACGTAGGGGTTCTTGAGCGAACGGGCGGTGCCATGATCGCCATTGACCACTGCCGACAGACATTCGCGCATCATGGCGGCGGTGCGCGGCGAGCACACCTGCCGGCGAATGTAGTCAATCGGCACCACGGAGTCCACCTCCTCGCGGTGAAGGCTCTTGACCAGATGCGGCCGCACGTATTTGCCGTCGTTGGCAATGGCGTTGTAGATGCTCAGGGTGTGGAGCGGAGGGATTTCACAGCCGTAGCCGTAGAACTGACGCGAAAGGGTGACCAGCGGCGAACGCGAGTCGACGGGAAAGTTCGGAGCGCGCTCCTCGCCTATGCCCGACTGGAGTTTGTCGAGAAATCCGGTCTGCGCCACCCGGTCGTGCCACCCCTGCGCGCTGCGATAGTGGCGCGACATGATTTTGGCCATGCCTATGTTGCTCGACTGCTCGATGATGCCCCTGACGGTGAGCTGGCTGTTGAAGTGAGAGTCGGTTATCGGGCTTCCCGAGCCGAAAGCACGGTATGAATGTCCGATTTCAACCACAGAGTCGAGGTCGGTCACGTAGCCGTCGTCAATAGCAATCATCAGACTTATGGGCTTCACCACCGAACCCGGCTCAAAGCGGTTTACCGCACGGTTCATCGCCTCTATATAGATGCCTTCGCCCGGATGCTCCGGGTCTTCCTCAAAGTTGGATATGGCCTTGATTTCACCGGTGGCCACCTCCATGAGCACTGCCGTGGCCCACTCGGCGCGGGTCTGCTTCAGGCGGTCAAGCAGGCAGTTCTCCACAATGTCCTGCATCTGAATGTCGATGGTGCTGGTCACGTCCCAGCCCCTCACTGCCGGCTTCTCAACCCACTTGCCTATGCCGCGGGTAAAGTTGACCTGACGCGACACTCCGGGAGTGCCGAACAGCAGCGAGTCAAGCGCCTTTTCCAGGCCGGAATAGCCGCGTTGGTCGCCGGCGGTGTCGAAGCTCACCACTCCGATGCTCAGCTTGGCCATTTCGCCATAGGGCATGCGGCGGCGCTTTATCGGCTCCGACAGCAGGCCGTTCTTGCCCGACGTGCGCCCCTTGAAAAACGGAAATTCCTTTATCTGCAGATAATCGGCATAGGTCACGTTGTGAATCAGGCGCCAGCCGCGCGGCCGGGTGCCGCGCCGGAGCACACTCTCAAGCGAGTCTTGCCAGGCCGTCACCCCTCCGGCTATCGGATAGTAGCGGTTGAGCGAATCGGCCAGAGCATCCTTCTCCTTCACGTAGCCCTCCCAGTCGAAGCCCTCCGACCGGAAGTCGATGCGCAGCGTGTAGTATTGCAGCGTGGTGGCCAGCACGGTGCCGTCGGCCGCCAGTATATCGCCGCGCTCGGGCGCGATCTTGGTGGTCATGCGGCTCAGCTCCTTCTTGGCCAGCTCGTTCCAGTGCGGCGCGTCAATAACCGTGTTTCTGAACATATTGTAGATAATCCACGCGGCCACCACCATAATGATGAAAATCAAAATGGAATAGCGGGCCATGACGCTTGCGCGCTTGCTCCGTTTTTTCTTCACATCTTTTGCCATATCTTCACTGCGATTAGTAAACGGAAATATGGTAAGGCGGCTGATTCTGCACGGCCAGGTCGAGCCCCGACTCTTCAATCTGCCGGCGGAGGGCACTCTCGCGTATGCGGCTCATGTAGTCGCCGCGCACCCTGAAACTCTCTGACTGCACCACCGCGAGCCGGTTGTTGAGCATACGGATTTCCTCCATGTCCCGCTGGCTGCTGTAGCGGTTGGTTATGTAAACGAGAATCATCAGCAACACGAGGAATATCTTCAGCCAGTGGCGCGCGAAAAACTGCCCGCTCACAAGCCGCCCCTGCACCAGCCGGCTCAGCAGCGAATCGCCGCCATACAGCCCGCTGCCTGAATCAATGTCGGATTGTTTGTTGCTACGTGGTGCCATATCTCAGTCAGTTGCCTTATCGGTTTTTGCAGCAACGCGGAGCTTGGCGCTCCGGCTGCGAGGATTGCGTTCAACTTCATCATCGTCGGCCACTATCGGCTTCGACGTGAGCAATTTCAGCGGCGAGAGGTTGCGCCCGTAGAAATCTTTCTGCTCCTTGCCGTCAATCCGGCCGGTGCGCATAAAGTTCTTCACCAGGCGGTCTTCGAGCGAATGATAGGTTATTACCGCCAGCCGTCCGCCGGGAGCCAGCGAGCGGAGCGAGCGCTCAAGCAGCTGCTCCAGAGCGCCGATTTCGTCGTTGACCTCTATGCGCAAGGCCTGAAAGAGCTGTGCCAGCTCTTTCTTCTCGCTCTTGGGCGAGATATGCGGCCTTACCACCTCAAGCAGCTGCTCCACAGTGGCCAGCGGAGCCTTTGCGCGGGCCTTCACTATTTCAGAAGCCAGGCGACGCGCCTGGCGCAGCTCGCCGTAGAGCCTGAAGATATCCGTCAGGCGCTCTTCGCTCTCCTCGGCCAGCAACATGGCGGCCGTGCGCGATGCGCGGCGGTTCATCCGCATGTCGAGCGGTCCGTTGAAACGAAACGAAAACCCGCGGCCGGCATCGTCGAAATGATGAAACGACACTCCCAGGTCGGCCAGTATGCCGTTAACACGGCCCTTCACTCCGTAATAGCGCAGATACTGGTCGATAAAGCGGAAATTGCCGTGAATGGCAGTGAGGCGAGGATCGGCCGGAGCATTGGCAAGAGCCTCCTCATCGCGGTCGAAGGCATAAAGCCGCCCTTCGGGCCCGAGCCGCCCGAGTATACCGCGCGAATGGCCGCCACCACCAAATGTGGCGTCAGCATAAACCCCTGACTCTTCAATAGATAGAGCATCAAGCGTTTGCGGCAGAAGTGCGGGTATATGATAAACCGGAGCCTCGTTCATGACCCCAAATTTACAACAAAAATCCCACAAATTTACAAAACAAAACAAAAAAATTTATCAACACCCC
>CAYUFQ010000016.1:0-18465 GCA_964444045.1 uncultured Bacteroides sp. | reverse complement strand
CCACACCGCCTCGCCCGACAGCCTCCTGCATAGCGGCCTGAAGCATGTGGGGGACCTGAGCGGGAGTCATTGCCATCTCATTATACACAGAGCAATTGGAAAACAAAAGCGTTGGGTTCGTTTCCTGAAAATATTCGGTTCCGAATACGCTCGAAGCGCAAGTGGACGCAATTGCCAGCACCGGCGCATTGGAGCGTTGGGCATCGTACAAACCGTTGATCAGATGCACATGGCCCGGACCGCTACTTCCGGCACAGGCTGCGAGTTTTCCGGTCAACTGAGCTTCCGCACTTGCCGCAAAAGCTCCGGATTCTTCATGACGCATATGCACAAACTTGATTCGGCCATCGTTGTGTATTGCATCGGTGAGGGCATTAAGGCTATCGCCTGTAATAGCATAGATATGTTTGACGCCGGATTCGGCCATCATATCAACGACCTGTTCGGCCACACTTTGTTTTTTATTTTCCATTATCCTTGAGTTTTATATGAAGATACAACAAGAAAACCGGGTCGTTGGTTTGCATGAAGAAGTGTTCGCTTGCGACAACCTGCCCCTGATGCAGCCGTTGCGCCTCTCGGAGTATCCAATTCGGGTTGATATTTTTGCTGAAATATCAACTTTTAGTTTAGTTAGAATGTGGCGATAAATTCGTTGTTTTGTGTGGCCGGGGGATTTGGAGGGGTGGGGGATTTTGTGTATATTTGCGGAGAGAAAATGGAAAAAATAGAGATAGATGGATATGGATTATCGGGCAAGGGATATTGAGGCGGCGCTGGCGGGGATGGCCGATGAGCGCAGGGCGCGGCATTTGCTGCGGTTTTTCAAGACGGGCAAGGGGGAGTATGGCGAGGGCGACAGGTTTATGGGGCTGTCGAATCCGCAGGTGCGCATGGTGGTGAAGGAGGCGTGGGCTGGCACGCCGTTGAGTGAGGCCTTGAGGCTCGTTGTGTCGCCGATTCATGAGGTGCGTCTGTGCGGGTTGCTGATAATGGTCGAGCAGTATCTGAGGGCTATGAAGAGGCGCGATGTTGAGCGCATGGCGGCGGTTTTTGATGCATATGTGGCGCATCATCCGTATGTCAATAACTGGGATCTGGTTGACCTGTCGGCGATTAAGATTGTGGGGAATCATGAGGTCTTGAATCCTGACGTGCTGCTGATGGATGAGTGGATTGAACCGGCCGGGCATACGCTGTGGCAGCAGCGCATAGCGATGGTGAGCAGCTGGATGCTGATTCGCAATGAGCGCGCTCAGGTGTGTTTCCGCCGGGCCAAGGCGCTGCTGTCGAGCCCTCACGATTTGCTGCACAAGGCGGCGGGTTGGATGCTGCGCGAGGCTTGGAAGAGGGGCTACCGGCAGGAGTTGCGTCAGTTTCTTGATGAGAACGTCGGGCTGATGCCTTCGGTGATGCTAAGCTATGCCTGCGAGCAGATGCCTGCCGATGAGCGCCGCAGCTGGCAGCAAAAACGCAAAAACAAAAACCAATAAGCAATTATAAAAAAAGGATGAAGAAGTTTGTTTTAGTTTCTTTGATTATCATTCAGTCGTCGTGGTGCATGGCGTTTGCTCAATATTGCTGTGAGAACGACAGCACGTTCAGTCCTATAATCGAGCGGTTTCCCATAATCGAGCGCCGAATCATGCAGCTATATGAAAATGAGGTGTTTTATACGGCCAGTGACCCTGATTTCAAAATGTCAGACATCTGCACGGCCGATTTTATCAAGCGTCTGGAAAGCGCAAACGAATATGACGGCGGGGGGTATGCCACATGGCTTTTAAGGTCGGGTATGCAGGATGGTGATGACACTCCATCAAGGGTCATTTCTGTCGTTCCCGGCAAAGACAACACAGTGATAGTACATTGGTCAGATATGGGGCATAAAGGTTCTACCACCTTCACGATGACAGAAGCTGCCGGCGAGTGGAAAATCAGCAGCGCCACCGTCCCCGAGGGTCACATTAAGCTTGCCCCCTGACTTAGTTCGTTATTTTCCATAACATTCCGTAAAATAGATTTGTGGGAAAATACGTGGCGTAATTGTAGTATAAGTTGTGAATTTAAAATTTTATAACTAATTTTGCAACCGCATATCGTCTGTCGAAGTCCGATATGGGCTTGTGGGCGGGATGTGGTGTTGCTACGGCAAAATGCTATAGCAAAGACATATTGACAAGCGTTTACTTCGCTTATTCTTGATTCATAGGAATCTCGCAAATTCATTGTTTGTGTCAGGAATTAGCAACGGTAGATGTCTTATGGTATGATTAACGTAGACAATGGCTGCCTATGCGGCAGTTGTTGTATACACATATCATACAGCGTGAGACTTCGGCGTTGCTCTTTCTACACAAACGGGCAATGCGAGAGCCTCTATGAAAAGAAAGAGCAGCAGGTAAAGATTCTCGCGCTTTTTCTTTAATAGCCCGAATTTGAGAGTCTATAGGGTGACTAAATTTTCCACTATATCACCAATGGCTGATATTGTAATTCCCCCTGCAGCGGGCTTACTTTTATACAAAGCATATAAAAGCGGTTCTTTCGGTTCTTTGAAGGATAAAATCTTTAAAGGTCATGAAGAAAATACTGCCAATGAAAATATTGAATCTGGGCAATACGATGAAATGCCCTCATTTGGCGCATCTGTTCCTGGTGGCTCAACCATTGATGTGGAGCAAGCCGAAACTATTCATGGCCTTCCTGCACAAAATATTGAATTCGACCCCACAGTTTATCAGTTCTATGAAGATACATGTGCAATTCAATCTCAGCACCTTATTCTTCAGCAATATGGAATTAATGTATCCCAAGAAGAATTAATAGAAATAGCCAAGGAACACGGATGGTATGCCGAGGGATATGGCACGCCTATGGATATGGTGGGAAAACTCCTTGAATATTATGGAGTTGACATACATGGCTCGCAAGGTAATAATATATTTAATATCGCCAACGAATTGGCTCAGGGTCATCAAATTATCGTTGGCGTGGATGCTTACGAGTTAATTTATCCGGAAGAGTCGGCCGGTGTGGACGAAATTTATGGGGAGCATCCGAACCACGCATTGGTAGTCGTAGGTATAGACACCTCCGATCCCGACAATGTGCAAGTGATAGTAACCGACCCCGGTACAGGTAATCGCCAAATGGCATATCCCGCTGATCAATTTATAGACGCCTGGAAAGATTCTGATTGCTTCATGGTAACAACGGATACAGTGCCGATTAGCCCTATGTGGGAGTATTCCCCTATTGATAGTTTTGCGGGAATACCGATGGATTCCTTGGATAGACTTGCAAGCATGGAGATAGATTATGCATCTGCGGAGATGTACGATGATTTTGTGACAGATTTGTTGGCTAATCCGTTGTCATTCGATAATCTGCTATCGCAGTATGCTGAACTATTTGATTTCAGCGATGATGAATGCTAATATCGCATGTTTAATATAGACGCGACACTTGAATATATCGACTCTGTTAAGAATACTTTTCTTAGCAGTACTGATTCCCGCGAGATATCTTCACGCATAAGGTCGATTAAAAAGAAGCGTAAAGACTCAAAGTTATATTTAGCCGTCATAGGTGAATTCAGCTCGGGTAAGAGTACTTTCATTAATGCTTTGCTTGGCTTAAGGCTATTAAAAGATGCTGTTATGCCTACGACGGCATGCGCTACGTGCATTGAAGGTCACGCCCGTTATCTTGCCGTTGATGTTACTTTCAATGACGGCTCAAGATTCAAATGCTCTGATAGAAATTTAGATGCAGTCCGTGAATACATTATATCAACACATTCTATCAACTGTAGTGATATCTATCAGGTAATTACTGTTATTACATCTGATCAGCAGGTAGCACGGACTGTTACAAAATTAAATATAAAGGTTCCTGGAGATAGAATCCCCAAAAATATAGTGATTATCGATACTCCTGGATTTAATCCGGGCTCAACCTCTGTTGATAATCACCAGGAAATAACTAAGAACGTAGTCGAGAATATCGCGGATGCTGCAATAATACTTACGTCTCAGGAACAAGCTATGTCTGCGACATTATCTCGTTTCTTGAATACAAACCTTAAGAGATGTTTGCATCGGTGTACATATGTCGTTACAAAATTCGACCTTCCTGCAGATGATGGTACTCGAAGAGAAATACTCGACTATGCCAGACAACGTATAATAACGGATTTTGCCATATCAAACCCCAGACTGTATGGGTTAAGTGCCGCTACGATGCTACCGGTGAAACGCATACCTCTTGGAAAAGAAGAAATCTGGCCGGTACTGCAGAACGATTTTGTGGCATTTATGGAGATTATGTGGAGCCACCTTCAATCATCCAGAGAACTCGTTCTTTCGGAACATGCCAATATCCTGGTAAAAGATGTTGCCCGGCTTTGCATCGAAAAGCTCAATCGCAAAGAACAAGATCTGAAGTCGGATAAAGCATTTTTAGAGTCGCACCGAGTTGAAACCATTCAGACCGTTTGCGATAAAATGGTTGTCGCCTCCTCGAATGCGATTTACGATACAATCTCCAGTTTGCAATTTTCATTTTCTGCTGCGGAATCTCGGAGCATATCGGATGCTGAATTTATTATAAATACATGCTCAATGTCTCTTTCCGGTTTTCAATCGGTCATGATGCCTAAAATTAAATCTGGTGTTGAACGTGAGGCAAATAATGTGTTAACGTCTCTAAATAAATCAGTAAATAGCAAAGTCGCGAACTGTGTGAGGATTCAAATATCAAAAATGAGTCAAGTTTTCTCTTCTCATTATTCTCAGTTCCCAAAGCTCAAACCTAATGAGGCTACTCCGACGGTTGATTTAATTAAGTTCAAGACTCCGAACTTAAATTTCAGCATTGCAATATCCAAGATTGAAGCATTAGTTTCAAAAGAAAACAAATCGGTTCGCAGTGGGGCTGCAGGTGGTGCAGCCATAGGTGCGCTATTTGGAGGGCCTGTAGGCGCTCTAATTGGTGCCGGAATCGGCCTGTTCGGCGGTATTATTGCCGGCGATCAGTCAGAAGCAATGCGCTCATCAGTCATACCGTTGGTTAAGAATGAAATTTCCTCTTTTTTCGCATCTGTGAAAATTAAAGTTGATAATGAAATTTCTGATATCCGAACTAAATATGCAAATCTAATAAAACAATTCGCACAGGATCATATCTCTGCCTATGGTGTTGCCGTTCAAAAATTAATTTCTGAACATCAAACAAAAATTCATGACTTGAATAATCAGATTACCAGTCTGCGAAATGCCATAAATTTACTTCAGGGCGTTCAAGACGACGTTGAGCACGAATTAGCAATTTTAAGAATCAAATAATAATCTCCCGAAAATGGATAGAACAACATTGCTCCGAAAGCTATCGGAAGAATTATCAGCAAAGGCTGTATATGACGATTTTGAACGTAGTGTCATAAAACTGAAAACTGATAATTTGAGATTAGGAATTATGGGTCAGCCAAACACTGCTAAAACTACTTTGGTCAATTGTTTGGTAGATATATCACTGCCGGTTACAACTCTTCCTTCTCAAACTAATTATGTAATTTCATATGGAGCGGCAGCAAATGCGCTCCCGCTTAATGAATCAGGAACCTCGGTGACAGAAGTCAAGGTTAATTCTGAATGGGTAAAAAACAACAGACTGACCATTTCAGAAATCAATAATGACATTGTTCCGGATGAGGTAACGGCAATAGATTTATGTTCTCTCGTTTCGCAGTTTGACGTATGCGTGTATTTGCTTAACGCGCAGTCCGCATTGAGCCGTGCGGATCTCTTTGTACTTAACAATTTGCATGACATCGACATGCCCGTCTTGCTTGTGCTATCAAGGCTGGATTTATTGTCTGCTGACGACAGGAAAGAGGTGATAGAATATGTAGAAAATAATATTTCTGAATTCAAGAATGTTACTTTACTTGACATCTCTGGTTCTATCAAGGATTCTTCAATATATATAAAGGAGAGTATCAATACACTCCTGAAGGAAGCACCGGTTGCGACGATAAGGAAGAATTTTGAGAATTTCTATATGACTGTAGCAATTGGTAAATTATTTGAGATTTGCCAGAAGCACATCGATGAATGCGATGCAAAGAAATCTTCGATTGATAAGCTCGCTGAGGAAAAGTTAGCCAAGTTGGATGATAAGTCGACTGAGTGGCTTAGCGTTGAAACTACATTGCGTCAACGTATATCCATGATATCGGATAAACTCAGAACATTCCTTGCAGACAGAAAAGAGGATATGATTCGTCGTCTGTCTCATGACGTTGATGTCTGCGGAGATGTCAAGTTATTTTGGGAAAAAGACTTTCCGTTTCGATTGGAGGAACTCGTGCGCACAGAAATGGGGAGCGCAACCCAATTGGTCAACCAGGAGCTTATTAAGGTAATGCAATGGCTGCAAGATGAGCTTTTGAAACGGTTCCGCTGTAAAATCTCCCTCTCAACCGGTATTGTTGGAGATCGAGCAAGAGGAACAGCTCAAAGTCCCGATGAAGTATCAATAGCTGATATTCAGAAACTCAAGATAGTAACTCGCATTGGAACAGCCGCCACTGTCATAGCCGCGGGTGCCCTCTTCGCCACCTCAGGTATAGGCGGCATCATAATGGCTGTAAGTATGGTGTCGGGTCTTGGTGCAGAGTTCTTTATGCGAAAGCAGAGTAATGACTCAAAAGAACAGATAAAGAAGCATATTCCCGACATCATTGAACGGGCAAATCTGCAAATAGTAACTGATTATGATAGCAAGGTTCAAGATGTTACATATGAGCTTATCGCTCATATGCAGACGCTGAAAGCAGATTGGCTTGAGTCCTCAAAGAAAACAATTGAGCAAGAGAAGGCCATTGCAACATTTAATTTCGGCTCCAATAAATGGGAGTCAATTATGGCTCGCATTAACCAACTTGGCGAACTTTTAATTAACTAATAATTTATTTATGATAACTCCTGAACAATTCAAGAGAGCTTGTGGCACATTGCTCGGCATTGTCAATCAACAGGCAGCTATTTCAGCGCAGGCGAGTCTGGGCGACAAATCTGCAATGGAGTCTTTGACCGAAGCTGGTCAACAGTTAAATGAGGATACGCTCCGGGTCCTCGTGATGGGTAAGTTTTCAAGTGGTAAATCAACTTTCCTCAATGCCTTAATGGGACAGAAGCTTTTGCCAGCGAAACCAACACCCACAACTGCGGTAATAGGCGAAATCGTATATGCAGATAACGCCGCTGCCACACTTTATCCGAAAAAAGGATATGCCGGTGGTAACAAACCATTCAACATTAAAGTTGAGGAACTATCCAACTATATTGTAATTGATCACACTGTTCCTAAGACAGACGTAAAAAGAGCAGAGAATCCGTTTAAAAAAATCGTCATCAAATATCCGCTGGCAATATGCAAACATGGCATCATGTTTGTAGATTCCCCCGGACTTGACGACCCAACATGTCATGATGCGATAACTAAAGACTACCTTCCGACCGCTGATGCAATTCTTTATTGCATGAATGCCAGCCAGGCGTTCAGCGCAGCCGACAAGGTTGAGATTGAGAGGCTTATCTCTTTGGGGTATAAGTCTATTATTTTCGTCCTTACATATTACGATGTGTTGCTTTACAATGACGAAATGAACGGCACGAATGATGCAGAAGATGCAAAGCGTCACTACATCAAACAACTTGCCAAATATACCGATCTTGGTGAAAGCGGAATCTTCTTCGTAGGTTCGCTCCCTGCTTTGAATGCAAAACTGAACAACAAACCGGAACTTCTCATCCGCAGTAATTTCCCGCCGCTTGAGAAGAGGCTGGAAGAGATTCTTTTCAATGAGAAGGGCCGCATGAAGTTACTGAAAGCCCTATATTCAACCCGGAGAATAAACAGAACGACCTCACAACATCTAACGGATCTGATAGAAGTAGCCAACTCTGATAAGACAGGGCTCTCGGAGCGTATTCATAGTGCACAGGCTAAATTAAATCAGGCTCAGTCAAAAGCAAATGAAATTCTCTCTCAGTTCCGTTTCAGCAGTGCATCAATTATCAACGGCGCAAAAGACCGTGGCCGTCATTTCTTCCTCAGTGAGATACTGCCGAGCATAGCCAGATGGACTTCTGAGTTTAAACCAAACGATGAACAAAGCATCAGCATGTGGCATCCCAAAAGAACGGGGGCTGCATTCACCGAGGGGTGTATTAAATACGTACAGTCCCGTATTGAAACAAAAATGGCGGAATGGTGTGACAAACAATTAGTCAGTGGTTATTTGTTGCCACAACTTGAAGCGCTTACTCAGCAGCAGAACGCTAATCTGGAGTCATACGAGGAGGATCTTAAAAAAGTCAGGGCAACACTCAATCTTTCTCTTGATAGCGATGCTATTAACGAGGAGGAAAATGCAGGCAAAGCCAATCGCATTGTATCTGCTATAGCCGGAGCGTTCCTTGGTGGTCCTGTGAGCCTCGTAACCGGAGCCGCATTGGGATGGAAAGGATTGGTTGCCTCACTCGTCGCCTCACTTGTTGGCGGTATTGTACTCGGAATTGTAGGTCTCTTTACGCCTATAGGATGGCCGGCGGTAATTATAACATGGGTTCTCGCAACATTAACAGGCGGGGCTTTCGTCGGCAGTAACATCGAAAGCAACATTAAGAAGAAAATTGCCGAAAAGATGAAGGAAGAGCTTTCCAAGCAGCAAGAGAATGTTGCATCTAATATAGGTTCAACAGTATCCGATGTATTGGATAAAGTCCAGAACGCCGTAGCCAGTGGTTTGAATGCCCCTGTTGAGCAGTTCAAGGAACTCGTGGCCGAGGCTCAGAAGTCTGTTAACGCTGAAGGTTCAGATATTCAGGCGAGAGTATCGAAGTATTCTAAGTTGCGTAATGAAAACAATTCACTCGCAAATGATATGGATGCTTTTGCACAAAGCCTTAGCGTCTGATTGCAAATTATAAGGATGGAATTGTTCCGTATGCATACGGGTCAATTCCATCCTTCTTATATATGTCTGTCTGTATTAAGGAAACATGACGGGGGTGGCAGTTTGGTGGGAAAATGGGGGTGAAAGCTTGCATATTTCTTTTTTTTTGCTAAATTTGCAGCAAAAGTTAAATTTTGCTTGTTATGTCGAAGATTTTTGTCATTCTGGCGGCGTGTGTGGCGTTTGCCTTTGGCGGGAATTGCATGCCTGCCGATTCGATGGCCATGCGCCTTGCCCGTCAACTTTGGGCGTTCCCTCAGGAGAAGGTGTATGTGGCCACCGATTGCAACAGCTATGTGTCGGGCGATACTATCCGCTTCCGTGCTTTTTTGGTCGATGCGGCTACGCATCGCCCCGTTACCGGCGGCAGCAGGTTCATTTATGTAGAGCTGGTGAATCCGTTCGGTCAGGTGGATTGCCGGGTGAAGGTGCGCGAACGCGACGGGATGTTTGCCGGTGTGATTCCGCTGTCGGAGGAGCTTGCCGAGGGGAGTTACACGCTCGGCGCCTATACGATGTTCATGCAGAATTCGGGCGAGGAGTCTTTTTTTCGCAAACCGGTGGCCATACGGAGTTATCTGGGTAGGAAGTATGCGCTCGAGGGGGAGATTGACGGCCGCTCGCTCGCCGTTTCGCTCAAGGAGCGCGAGACCGGGCGCCCCGTGCGGACCGAGAATATCGGGCTGATTGAGATGGACGGCCCTACGGGGCAGAAGGCGAGCAAGCGCTCGGAGTTCAAGTTCAGACTCGGCAACAAGGCGGTGACCGACGGAGTGGTGAAGGTGGTGTTTGACCGCTATGAGCGTTTCTTCTCCGTGCCGGCCGATACGGCCGATTTTTCCGTGACCTTTCATCCCGAGGGGGGATATATGCTTCCGGAGCGCAGCAACCGCGTGGCGTTCAAGGCGCTTGACCGTCATGGCCTGCCGGTGGAGGTGAGCGGAGTGCTTGTGGATGATGCCGGCAATGAGGTGTGTGAGTTTTCAACGCGCCATCAGGGCATGGGTTTGCTGACGCTCCGCCCCGAGCCGGGCAGGCGATATCGCGCCGTTGCCGACGGCCGGGAAATGCCGTTCCCGCAGGCGCGTGGAGATGCTTCGGTGGTTACCGTCAGGCCGCATGGCGTTGACAGCGTTGACGTTGACATTGCCGGCGCCGAAGCGTCAGCACTGACGTTGCTGGCCCATAATTGCGGAATGTTCACTCTGGCCGCTTCGGCCGACAGGCTGCCGCTCAGGCTTGCCCGGGCCGACCTGGGTGCGGGGGTGGTGCAGCTGCTGGCTGTAGATTCCATCGGGCGAGTGAGGAGTTCGCGCATGCTGTATTCATATAGCGGCGCCTCGTTGGGCCGGGAGTTTGCCCGGCTGCCCGAGGGTGACTATGCCGTGGCGGTGCTTGTGGGCGAACGCGGGGCGCTTGCCGATACGGCCACGTCGATCGTGGCCTCTCTGATGCTTCAGAGCGAGCTGCGCGGCCGGATAGAGAATCCGAATTATTATTTTGCCGGAGTTGACAGCACGGTGGCGGCCAATATGGACTTGCTTATGATGACGCAGGGCTGGGAGCGATATGATGTGCCGGCGGTGCTTCAAGGAGAGGTGGCCGAGCCGGAGATGCCGGTTGAAATCGGCGGCGTGATTTCGGGTCAGGCGCGCTCGCGCTGGCGCGGCAAGCCGCTGGCAGGCGCCAAGGTGGTGGCTATAGCGCCGGGGCTCGGCTATGCCGATGCCGTCGAAACCGATTCGCTCGGCCGATTCAGCTTTACCGGCCTCGACTGGCCCGACGGCACGGTGTTTGCCCTGCAGGTATATGGGGCGCGTGGCGACCGCGAGCATAATTTCGACGTGGATTCCGACCGCTTTCCCGCATTGGCGCCGCTTGCCGCGGCGCTGACGCCAGCCGGCGCGTCGGGGCGCGAGCCGGCGTTTGTGCCGCTGGCTGATGCCATTATGTTGCGCGAAATCGAGGTGACGGCGCCTAAGAGCATCGAAGAAACCAAGATTGACATGCTCAGGGCAATGGGCATCCGGGTGGTCACCGCCGACCAGATAAAAGAAAAGAAATACACCACTTACGATGAGCTCGTGCGCCGCATTCCCGGGCTGAGCATCCGTAACGGCAATCTGGTGTCGACTTCATCGTCGAGCATCTATGCGCCTAATCCGTTGGTGGAGCTGTGGGTCGACGGCGTGCAGTGGCAGATGCCCGGAGCCGGTGGCGGCGGGATGGTGCCGGAGATGGACTTCAAGAAAATCGGCGACGTTCCGGCCGAGCCTCTGAGCACCGGGCTTGGCCTCAATAACAGCCTGAGCGAATTTGCCGCCATATATCCGCTTGACATGATGGAGACGGTTACGTATTATCGCCCTGTGGATGCGCTGGTGGTCAGCCGCACGGCCGCGCAGAGCGGCGGTGCGCTCGTAATGCGGACCAAAACCGGCGTTCAGAACGGCAAGGACCCCTCAGACGTGTTTGTCCACACGGTCAGGCCGCTCGGCTATCAGAATCTTGCCGAGGTTTACGAGCCTCATTTCGTTTACGACGGCATCGGATTCGACGACGATAACCGGGTGATGATGTGGTATCCGAGGCTCACCGACGTTGCCGGCATTGAGCTGCCCCGTGGGGCCACGTTGGTGGTCAACGGCCTGTCGGCGGCCGACGGCAAGGTGATTTCCGTTATCCGCAAGTAAAAAAAAACAGCAATGGAGAGAGCAACGCCGTTATCGGCTGGCTCTCTCCATTGCTTATAATAGTAGGTTTTTGCGTTATTTCACCGTGAGGGCCGGGCTGACGAGCAGCGCGTCGGTCATGGCCGGCGCGAACGGTCCGGCCTTGCGCGCCTTGAAGCGGATTATTGCCAGAGTTGCCGTGCCGTTGATAACCGGCTTCTCGCCCACGTTGACGAAGGTGGGGTAGAGCACTTTGTGGCCCGACGTGTGCAGGCGGTCGTAGGTTAGGTTCAGCATTCCGGCGGTGGCTGCCGGTTCGATGCCGGTGAACTCATAGTCGGCTTGCTCGTAGGGGATGGCAAGCGACAGGGCGTTGACATTCTCGAGGTCGGTGCCCGTGAGGGTTACGACCACTTCGTCGCCTGCGGCATAGCGCTTCTTGTCGGTGGTTATCGAAAGGGTGCCGCCGATGGCTTCGGAGGGGTCGGTGACTCCGCCGTCGAGCTGAGTGGCAACCACTGAAACGTCGAACGCGTCGAGCAGACCGTTGCGGTTCACGTCGCCCATGCTCACGTAGTCAAAGTCGCCGTCGCCCTGGCGCAGGCCGGTGTAGTTGGTATATGAAGTCAGGTCGTTGGAGTCGATTATGCCGTCTTTATTGATGTCGCCGGGCAGGAACGAGGGGGAGCCGGGCACCTTGAACACGAAGAACTCGCGGGCCGAGCCGAAGTTGCCCAGCGCTTTGTCAACGTGCAGGCGGACGTAGCGCATCGGAGTGGCCGAGTTGAATCTGATGGTTTTGGTGTCGGCCGAACGCTTCCAGCTGAATGCTTCGGGCTCCGACCAGTCTATGCCGTTCTCGCTGATTTGCCATGAGCCTTCGAGAATGGTGCCGTTGCCGGCATCGGCGCGGGGCAGATAGTCGAGGCGGTCGAGGGTGTTGAACGAGCCGAGGTCCATGGTTATGTCGAACGGCACGGTGCTTCCCTTATAGATTGTGTGCCATATGTCGCCGCGCTCGTCCATGTCGAATGCGCGCCAGAGGCCGCATCCGGGCTGCGAGGCAACGGTCGATGTGGCCTTGATGCCGCTGATTGCGAACTCAAGGGGATTGGCCGCGGTGGTGAGGTCGAGGTCGACCCACTCCGATGCGCCGGCGGGGTTTACGGCGCGAAGCTTGAAGGAATAGGTCGTTTCGGGCATCAGGTCTTCGAAGAAGGCGGTGTTTTCACCCTCGGTTACTCCGAGGTTGGTGTAGAGCATACCGTCGTGGAGCACCTGGATTTCGGCGGCATCGCTGACGGGTTGCCATCGCAGGGTGAGGTCGTAGGGGTTTACGTCGCCCTCGGCAAGCGCCACCTGTGGCGCCTGAGGGGCTGTCAGGGCAAGAATGGCGGGCATTGCGGCTTCGGGGTTGAGCTCAAAGCCCTTGACTACGGCACCGACTGAGGTTTCGTTAACGTGAACAATAGGAATCTTGATGAGAATCTGCGGGATAGCCGAAGCGGCTTCGTCGATTCCCCATTGGCCAAGGCGATTAGGCGAGTCGACAAACATCCAGGCTGCATCGTTGCCGTCATATTGCCATTGCTCGGTTGCGTGGGTGAGCTTCAATTTCGAGCCGCCGATGAGGCCGTAGACCTCCTTGGGCTCTGCGGTGGCGTTTATTCGGAACTCGGTGCGTTTCAGCGGATAAAGTCCATTGAATGAGCCGACAGTAGGGTCAACGGTGACGGTCAGGACCCCCTTTGGCGAGAGGTCGGAGGTGACGCGGGTTGTGGCATATTCGCCTTGGCGGTAGGCTTCGGTTATGCCGTCGTCGTCATACTCGGTCATTGCCGATTTGCCCTGTTTGGGCCATATTTCATATATGCGTGTCGATGAGTCAATCTGCGAGGGATTGTTGTTGGGGTTCACCATCGGAATTATGGCGCCGGCCTTCACGAACACGGGGAGCTTCCATAGCGGAGTCGCGTAGTTATTGAGCACTATGGTGCCGTCGCTCGTGTAGGCCTTGCCGGTGAAGTAGTCATGCCAGGTGCCTTCGGGCAGGTAGATGCCGTTGCGCACGTCGGAGCCGTCGGCGTTCAGGCGCGTTTCCTGATAGATGGGGGCCACCAGAAAGTCGGGGCCGTAGAGAAACTGATATTTGGTGGCCACGCCGTGGGTGTAGGCGCCGGGATAGTCGAGAAACATGGCCCGGATAAGCGGCTTGCCGTCAACGGCTTCGCGGGCATACGTGTAGGCATACGGCAGCAGCTCGCTCTTGAGCTTAAGGTAGGCCCTGACAATGTTTTCATACTCGCCGCCGAAAATGTGGGGGTATTTGGGATTCGAACCCCAGCCGTCCATGTTGAGCTGCATCGGAGTCCAGGTTTTCCACTGGAAGTCGCGGGTGTTCATCACCGGATTCTTGCCGCCGAATATGCCGTCCATGTCGGAACTGATGTTGGGTTGGCCCGACAGGCCCGAGCCGATGTAGGTGGGTATGTGGAAGCGGATATATTCCCATTGGCCGCCGGTTTGGTCGCCGGTCCATATTCCGGCATGACGCTGGGTGCCGGCCCAGCCGTCGAGCGAGATGATGAACGGGCGGGCGTCGTTGCCGTAGTAGGGCATTATTTCGGCCACGTCGGCCACTCCGTTGAGGCCGAACGAATAGCCGGCGCCCACCCAGGCCACGTCGGTCTTGAGCACTCTCACTCCGGCATCGCGCACCTCCTTGACTATGTCGCGCTGCAGCAGGGGGGATATCCCCTCTTTCGGGTGGAGGTCGCTCTGGGTCCACAGGCCTATCTCCACTCCGTGCTTGCGCGCGTAGTCGCCGAAGTCTTTGAGGTTAAGGATGTTGCCGTCGAGCGAGGAGGTCTGGCCATAGCCGGCTCCGTAGCCGTCGTTGGGCAACACCCAGCCCAGGGGCATGTCGTGGGCGTTATAGCGGTCAATCACCGCGCGGGCGCTGAACTGGTAGTTGCCAGGCAGTTCGCCGTTGAGGCTCTCCTTTATGCCGCCGTTATCCTTCTGGCTCTCGCGATATTTCTTGCCGTCTTCGAAAAGGATGCCGTTGGCGTCTTCGGCCCAATAGTCGCGGTTGTAGGCGTTGAGATGGCCCTCGTAGAAGCCGAATTTGGGCATCAGCACCGGGTTGCCTGTGAGCTGATAGAAGTCGTTGAGCAGCGCCACCGGAGTGGAGTCGACCATCACGAACATGTCGAGATAGGGAGTGTCGTGCGTCAGGGTCACTTCGCCCGGCTTTCCGGCGCCGAAATCGTAGGCACCGGGAGCGAATGTGTGCCACATGATGCCGTAGCCGTCGGTGCTCCAGTAGAACGGGGTGGGGGATGCCACTCCGCCGTCGGTCCACGAGTTGGTGTTGACAATGTCGATTACCTTGCCTTTGTGCGAGAAGCGGCCGTTTTGCACTCCGCCGCCGTAGAAGTATTCGCCCGGTTGCTCGCCGAGGGTCACTGTTGTAGACTTGGCCGTATATTCAATCGGCTTGAGCGAGCTGACTACGGTCTTGCCCGTTGCAAGGTCGGTTACGGTGAACGTCTTGCCCTCGGCCGGGAATGTCAGCTTTATGCGGTTGGTGCTGACCGTGGTGGCGCCTCCGGCCTGAGTCACCTCCACTTTGCCCGGCGATAAGCGGGGGGAATCGACGAGAATCCGGGCGGGAGGGGTGGCCTGCGGGGCACGCACTATGCCTCCGGCCGGGTCCTGGAATATGCGGAACACGTTAGGCCCGTAGAAGTCGACGAGCAGCGGAGAGGTGTCGCCGTCAAAGCTGACCTCCACCGAAGTGGGGTTGAGCGTCTTTACGGTCGTTTCGGCTTGCATGGGCAGCACGCCCATGGCGGCTGCAACAGCTGCGCAGACTGAAAACAGTCGGTTTTTCATGTGATAATGGAAATATTTTTAGGGTTATGCTTCGGGTGTCAAAATTACGTATTTTTTATGACATACGCAATGCCGGAGCAGCCGGTCAGCGCAGAAAGTCGGCTATGACGAAGTTGCTGCCGCCGATGAACACTGTGCCGCCGCGCCGGGTGGAGGCGATTGCCCTGGCCGCTGCGGCCTTTACGTCGGCAATCGCTTCGCCGCTCAGCCCCTTTGAGGCCGCGAGCCGCTGCAGTTCGTCGGCCGCCATGCCGCGGTTGCCCGAGGGGCGGCAGAAGATATAGCGCGCGCCCTTCGGCATCATGTCGAGGATGGCGCTCACGTCTTTGTCGGCAGCGAAGCCGCACACCACCGTCAGCGGCCTCTCCATCCGCTCCAGTTCGCGGCTCAGGTATCGCCATGCGCCGGGATTATGGCCGGTGTCGTAGACCACCCTCACCGGCTCGCGGCAGTATTCGGTCAGGCGTCCGCGCAGGCCGGTAAGCGATTCAACCCTTTCGAAGCCGGTTTTCACCCCTTCGGCAGTCACTTCGGGAAAGAACTTCACGGCCTCGAGCACCGTGGCGGCGTTTTGCGGCTGGAATTCGCCGCGCAGGGCGCCGTGAATGCCGTAGTTGGGGTAGAGCCATGTGCCGTCGGCCAGGCGTTCGGCCCTGACGGGCGGGGCGTATATGATGGGCGACCCGAGGGCGGCGGCCGTTTCGTCAAACACCCGGCGCACCTGCGGATTGTCGGCCTCACCGATAACTACGGGCACTCCCGGCTTGATGATTCCGGCCTTTTCGCGGGCAATGTCGGCGGGCGAGGTGCCGAGCAAGGCCGTGTGGTCAAGCGATATGTTGGTGATTATGCTCAGTTGCGGAGTGATTACGTTGGTGGAGTCGAGCCGTCCGCCAAGGCCGGTTTCGATTACGGCGATGTCTACCCTCTGCCGGGCAAACCAGCTGAAGGCCATTGCGGTGGTTAGCTCGAAAAATGATGGCTGCAGCCGGCTTGCGGAGGCCCTGAAGGCATTGACGAAGCCCACCACCTCATCGGCCGGAATCATCGCTCCGTCAATGCGTATGCGCTCGCGGAAGTCAACGAGGTGGGGCGACGTGTAGAGCCCGGTTTTCAGCCCCGATGCCTGAAATATGGCGGCGAGGGTGCTTGCCGTGGAGCCTTTGCCGTTGGTGCCGGCAATGTGGACGCACCGCAGCTGCTCCTGAGGGTTGCCGCACCATGCGCAGAGGCTCTTTATGGTGTCGAGTCCGGGCTTGTAGGCCGATGCCCCGTCGCGCTGAAACACGGCCGTTTGGCTGAACAGCCAATCAACCGTCGGCTGATATTCGTCGGAGTGATGATGCATGGCTTTGCTCAATAGATGAAGTAGCCGGCCAGCCCGGCGAGGCAGATAACCAGAATCGGGTGAATTTTCATGAAATACGTGGCTGCGAAAGCTGCCGCGCAGAGGCCGATGCTCTTGAGCACGGATGCGGTGTCGGTGCCGAAATTGTCGCCGTTCATCAGCAGCAGGGCCGCCGAGGCTATCAGGCCTATGGTGACAGGGCGGAGGCTGCGGAAAATCCCCTTGATTATGGCGCTATCCTTATGGCGATGCACGAAGTGCGACGTGTAGAGCACCAGAAGATAGCTCGGCAGCACTACCACCAGGGTGCAGAGAATCGAGCCGAGAACTCCGAACACGGGGTTATCGAACTGCGGCTCCACATTGCCCGGCGCCACGTAGCCTATATAGGTGGCCGAGTTGATGCCGATGGGGCCGGGGGTCATCTGCGATATGGCCACTATGTCGGTGAACTCGGTTGAACTGAGCCAGCCGTTGCCCACGATTTCGCGCTCGATCAGAGTGAGCATGGCGTAGCCGCCGCCGAAGCCGAACAGCCCGATTTTCAGATACGACCATATGAGCTTCAGGTAAATCATCGGGCGCTCTCCTCCTTTCCGCCTTTGCGGCCGAAGTGCAGCCAGCCGAATGCTATGGCCGCAACTATATAGAGAATGGGATTGGACACCACGGGCCATCCGCTCCATATGAGCAGGGCGGCACCGATGGGGATGATGGCCGTTTTCCACGTGATGCCGGAGCGTTTCCAGTTGGTTACCAGCGGAGCGAGAATCAGGGCCACGACGGCCGGACGGATGCCGCGGAACACTTTGCTCACCGTTTCGTTTTCCTTGATTACCTCGGGAGTGAGGAATATGGCG
The DNA here is from genome assembly GCA_964444045.1 of uncultured Bacteroides sp. Classification (GTDB taxonomy): domain Bacteria; phylum Bacteroidota; class Bacteroidia; order Bacteroidales; family Muribaculaceae; genus UBA3263. The sequence goes on along the minus strand of CAYUFQ010000016.1, from coordinate 663 downwards.
ATGGCCAGGATTATCAGAAACGACGGCATTATAGTGCCCAGGGCGGCGACAATAGTGCCGCGCGTGCCGGCTATCTTATCGCCTACGGCCACCGAAATGTTAACCGCAAGAATCCCCGGCATGGACTGCGCCACGGCCAGACGGTCCATAAACTCATCGCGCTCGAGCCAGCCGTGCTTGTCGACTATCTCGCGCTCCATAATGGCAATCATGGCCCACCCGCCGCCGAAGGTGAACGCACCTATTTTGGCAAACGTGAGGAACAGACTGCGAAAAACGTGCTTCTCTTGTGTCATAGCGACTGCAAAGTTACGAAATTCCACGAAAAGTGGAGTGTGGAATCAAAAATTTGATTATTGTGGTAAAATTCGTAACTTTGCACATCTGAAAAACCTCAATAAAAAATAAACACAACAACTGTAGATTTATGAGAAAGAAAATCGTTGCCGGCAACTGGAAGATGAACACCACGCTGGCTGAAGGCGTTGGCCTGGCTAAAGACGTTAACGAGGCTCTTGGCAGCCGCAAACCCAACTGCGACGTGGTTATCTGCGTGCCGTTCACCCACCTGGCATCCGTAGCCGCCGTGATCGACTCCAACAAGCTCGGCCTCGGCGCCGAAAACTGCGCCGACCACGTCAAGGGCGCATACACCGGCGAAGT
>CAYUFQ010000015.1:0-18948 GCA_964444045.1 uncultured Bacteroides sp. | reverse complement strand
AGTAGGCATCGACGCTGAGCATGGCGTGAGCCACGAAGCCGCGGCGGGTGCGGTCGAATAGCAGGCCCGCGTTGTATTGCGTCACCCTTTCGGGGGCGAGGAGCGAGTTGCCCATATCGGCATAATACAGGTCGTTGAACGTTGGCATACGGAACGAACGCTTATAGAACGCCCTGACGGAGAAATCGCCGGTGGAGCGCAGCGGCGCGAAGCTCGCATAGACGGCCGGGGTGAGCACCCGCTTGTCTTTCGGAGCCTGCTTGCCCCGCAGGTTGTCGTGGATAAAGGTGGCGAGGGCGCTGCCCTGAATCTTAAGGCGGCCGAGGTCGAATGCCGTGGCAACCGATATGAGGTTTGAAATGCGGTCGGGCTTGGCAAAATCATACATATCGGCCAGCAGGGTGTTCCACATGAAGTCGTAGCTGGCCGACAGGCGCCACCAGCCGTTAACCTGAAACTCGTTGGCAGTCGACAGGTAGACCTCGCGCTGGCGGTAGAGATTGTCGATTTTCACCTGTTTGTCGTCGTTGTTGACGTAGTGGGTGCGGTAAAAGGCGTATTTGGCGGTATTGAGGGTGGTGAAGCGGCCCGTGGTCTTGGTGAAATTGCCCTGGACGAAGGAGTTCGTATCCCATATGCGCTCGCCGCGCCGCCACACGTTGTTTACGATTGCCCCGGGCACTCCGCGCTCGGAGTTATAGTTATAGAATTTCAGATGCCATTCGCCCTCAGTGAGCGAGCCATTGAGGTTGAGCTCGATGCGGGTGGCGTTGATATCGCCGTTCTGCCTTACGGCGGTGGTGTCGTAGGCAAGCTCACCGGCCGGATTCACCCTGCGGTAGCGGAATTTGTATTTACCCGATGAATTGACCCACTCGGCGCTGAGCGAGGCGTTCACCCTATCCGACAGCCGCAGCTCTACGAGCGCCGACGGATTCAGCAGGTCGAACGAGCCGAATCTCACTGCCGCACGGGCATGAAACGACTCGCCGGGAGCGAATCGCGGAGTGCGGGTGCGCATATATATGGTGCCGGCCGAGCCGAAATCGCGCGCCGGCTGCAGAATCTGGCTTTTCTGTCCGTTGTGGAGCGATATAGTCTCGATATTGTCGAGCGAGAACTGTCCGAGGACAATCTGCCCGTTCTGCGCGTTGCCAAGCTGCACTCCGTCGTAGACCACTCCGGTGTGGTTCGTGCCCATCGAGCGCACATTGACGGTTTTGATACCGCCCACCCCGCCATAGTCTTTCACCTGCACTCCGGCGAAATAGCGCAGGGCGTCGGCCACGCTGTTGCTGTTGAGCTTCTGCAACTCCTCGCCGGCGAGAGTCTGCACCGGAATCACCTCCATGTTGGTGCGTGCCGCCACTACCTCCACCTCCTTGAGCTTCTGCCCGGGAATGGAGTCGGCCACTGTCTCTGCCGCCACCGGCGACGAAACGATGCATGAAGCGAATGCTGCCAAATAATATATATGTCTCATTTTTATCAATAGAGTCTGAATAAAAAAAAATTTCACTTCCGCATGCACTCTTCGATCAAGTGCCTACGGGAGTGAAAAAATTTCTGAGACATATCCATGCGTGAATCATGACGCATGGCGCATGGAGATGCGAATGACAATCTGCCGGTTCGTCGAATCAGAATCAAGCCCATATTCCCGCAGGCCAATCCGTTAGTGTATGTCGGTGGGTGGCTATGGCAGGTCTTCTGACTCGTTCCCGAAAAAACCGCGTCTTCTCAGGGCCTGCGCCCCAATGACCGTTTGTGCGGCATTCTTATTGATGGAACTCACAGCAGCGGGTACTGTTCCGGACTCTCACCGGATTCCCTTTTGATGCCTTGAAAAAACGGGCGACTCTTCGCCCCGAAGGCAACCATAACGCGGCAAAGTTAAAAACTTTTTTTCAATTCTGCAAGCGTTTGATGCGATTCAATGCCTCCCGGAGCATATCAACCGGGGCGCAGAGCGATATGCGCACATAGCCTTCGCCATTGCTGCCGAATATGAATCCGGGAGTGATGAACACGCGGGCTTCGTGGAGAATACGGTCGCAGAAGGCCTCGGCCGAGGTGTGGCCCTGCGGCAGCCTGCCCCACAGGAACAGGCCGCGCTGATGCGGATTGAACGTGCAGCCCAGCGCCGTCATTATCTCCTCGGCCACGCGGCGGCGGCGCGCATATTCGGCGTTGAGCCCTTCGTACCACTCGCTGCCGAGAGCCAGGGCCTTGACCGCGGCAAGCATCACGGGCTTGAACTGCCCAGAGTCGACGTTGCTCTTCACTTTCACCACCCACTGAACGAACTGCGGGTTAGAGGCGAGCATGGCCACTCGCCATCCGGCCATATTGTGGCTTTTGCTCAGCGAGTTGAGCTCAATGCAGATATCCTTGGCACCGGGAATCTGAAGGATGCTCATCGGCTCGCTGTTGAGAATGAACGAGTAGGGATTATCGTGGGCAATGACGATGCCGTGCCTGCGGCCGAAGTCGACCAGCCGCTCCAACAGCTCGCGCCGGGCGGGAGTGCCGGTGGGCATATGCGGATAGTTCACCCACATCAGCTTGATGCGCTCGAGCGGCAGCTGCTCCAGAGCGTCGAAATCAGGCTCCCAGCCGCTCTCTTCCCTGAGGTCGTAGGGAAAAATCTCAGCCTCGACCAGGCGGCTCGCCGAGGTGTAGGTGGGATAGCCCGGGTTGGGCACCAGCACGCCGTCGCCCGGATTGAGAAACGCCATCGAAACGTGGAGAATCCCCTCCTTCGAGCCTATCAGCGGCTGAATTTCAGAAGTCGGGTCGAGCGCAACGCCATAGAACCGCTCATACCATCCGGCAAACGCACGCCGCAGTTCGGGCAGGCCGGCAAAAGGCTGATAGCTGTGGTTGCCTGGGGTGGCGGCCGCTTCGCACAGGGTGGAAATCACCTCCCCGGCCGGCATCCGGTCAGGGCCTCCGATGCCGAGGCTCACTATGTCGAGGCCGCGCGCATTGAGCTCGGCCACCTCGCGCAGCTTCCGCGCGAAATAATATTCCTGTATGTTGTTGACTCTGTTGGCAGGTTGTATGGGCTTCATATGGTCTGGTTCAGTCACAAGATGAATATTCTCCAAGAATCTTAAGGTCGTTGATGAGCGGGCGCACTGCATCTATGGCCTGCTGGTAGCGGGCAAAACTGTCGTAGGTCAGGTCGAGATAGAAGCGATATTCCCACTCGCGGCCCAGAATGGGCATTGACTGTATTTTCGACAGGTTTATGTCGTAGAACGTAAGTATAGTCAGCACCTTGCTCAATGCGCCCTGGGTGTGGGGCAGAGTGAATACCACCGAGGCCTTGTTGAGCTTCTCCTCCGACGGGCGCATCTCGGCGGCCAGCAGAGGGTCGGCAAGAATGAGGAAGCGGGTGAAGTTGCGCTTGTTGGTTTCGATGCCCTTTTCGAGTATGTCGAGCCCATAGAGCGTGGCGGCATATTCGCCGCAAACGGCGGCATGATGCGCCAGGCCGTCGCGCGCAATCTCGGCGGCGGCGCCGGCGGTGTCGAACTTCTCGACCATCTTCATCCACGGATGGCGGCGCAGATATTGCTCACACTGCATCAGCGCCATTGCATGGGAGTTGACTTCAACGATTGAATCGACCGTTTCGCCCGGCAGCGCGCAGAGCACGTGGCTTATACGCATCTTATACTCGCCGACTATCCGCACCGGGCTCTGGCGCAGCAGCTCGTGATTGGCAAGCAAAGCGCCGGCAATGGTGTTTTCGATGGCGGCGGCGCCGAGCAGCGACGCATCGGTGGCCAACGCGTCAAACAGGTCCTGAAACGACTCGCACGGCACTGTTTCCACATTGTTCAGCCCATGCTGCTCAAGGTAGGCCCTGGCGGCGGCATCGTGGAAACATCCGGCCACCCCCTGAATGGCCACGCGGGGCACCGGCGGCAACAGATTGGAAAGCGTCATATCACCTGAGTATCTTGGTTATGTCATTACCCCGGCGCATTATGTACACGCCATGGGCAGGCTCGGCCACTCGCACGCCCTGCAGGTTGAAGTATTCCGCGGGGCAGCCGGCGCCGGCGGCCGTCACTTCGTTTATCGCACCCTGAGCGCCCAACGGCACTATGCAGGAGTTGACGTCGTTGCGCAAGGCATCTGGCGCATCGCTCCAGAAATAGTAGGCCACGGTGGAAAGCATCGAAAAGTCAGGGCTCATGAAAGGCAGACCGGTGATATACATCTCCTGATATTCGGTGATATTCTCCTCTTCGTCGATAACCACTTCGATTTCGTGTTTCCAGTTCTGTTCCACCCAGTCGGCCAGTTCAGGATTGCGGGCAACCACCCACTTTTCGAGCGGAATCCACTCCGATGCACCCAAGGGGAGCACATATCCGAAATCAACGTCGCCGCGGCGCTCATAGCCCACGACGGTGCCATCGTCGCTCACGGCCGTGACCAGAATGGCCGGGCCATCACTGACCAGAATCCGTTGCTCCTCAAGGTCGTAGAGATAAGGGGTATATTCGGCATGATACACCAGATTCTCATCGTAATAACCGGTCTCGCCCGAGCCTACAAAATATTTACCATTGGGCGATATAGCCGCCTGATTGAACACGAACGACACGCTTTCCTGACGGATACGAATATCGGCCGCCTCATATTTCTCATACTTTTCCACCCACTCGTTATAGGGCTCTATCGCCTTATTATATGCATCGATTTCCTGCTGAGTCATGAATTCGGCATAGGTGGGCATGCGGCCGTTTTCGGGGTCGGCATAATAGGCCTGGAGGGCCGCCTGATAGGCGGCTATCTCTTCGTCGGTCATAAACTGCTCTTCCGATACTATCTGCGGGCCTTCGCCGGGATAGGGAGGCAGCTCGATATGATTCGGATTCACGAGCGATTCAAACGGCTTGCTCACGCTCCACGTGCCGTCCGCCCCCTCGCGATATACCAGAAACTCCGTGAGAAATCCGTTGCCGCTACGGCATTGCCCCACGATGGTCCGGCCGTCGGCCGATATGCAGTCGGCGGTGACATATTGCGGAGCCCGGCCGAGATAATCGCCCGCAGGGCAAGGCAGCATAATGCGCGAGAACGTGTTGCCCGACCGGTTCCAGATGCACGGCACCGTCATCGTGTTATCGGCATCAATGCCGAACTCCACCCCCGTAGGCGCATTGCCGCAAAGGCGCGAGCCGTCGGGAGTGACGCCGTTGGGTCCGCCGATACCTTTCACGGCATCGTTGCTTATGGTGACGAAACGGCCGTTGACGGCTCCGGTGGCTCCGAAAATATAGGCCGACGCCGAGTAATTTGAGCCGCGGCTCGCGCACACTGTGTTATTGCCGACGAAGTTGCCTACGCCGGTTGCATACGACGTCAGACCGTCGGCACTCTCTGTGAAAATGCGGGGTTCTTCGCCGCTTTCAAGGTCGAAAATAAACAGCGAGCCATAATAGTTGCTCACGGCCACGGTATTGTCGGGCGAAAAGCCCATGATGGCCGACGACGGCTGAATATACGGCCCGTCAACGGCTCCGGCTACTGATGCCGCCAGGCTCAGCATGGAGAAAGAAAGAAGTATTGTTTTCATCATGAACGGATAAGAATAATTGCGTTTAAGTCTTTAATTCCGTGCAAAGATACGAATTTTTTCGCAATTGCGCCGGCCATGCGGCAGCCATTTGCATATTTAAATGAATTTTCGTAATTTTGCACGTTAAAAGCACATAGATGAAACAGATTTCTACATCCAAACCTCATTCCGACCAGAATGTACTGCGGGAGCTCGTGCCCGAGCCCACAGTGCAGCGTCTGCCATGGTATCTGGCATACGTGAGCAAGTTGCGCGAGTTGGGAGTGGAACAGGTGTCGAGCACTCAGATTTCAAAGCAGCTCAACGTTGACAGTTCGCAGATTGCCAAAGACCTGAGCTATCTCAACATACGGGGCAAGACCCGCATAGGCTACGACACGAAGCATCTTGAACAGACGCTCACCGACTTTCTCTGCTTCCTGAAGCCCCACCGAGCCGTCATATTCGGAGTGGGCAGCCTTGGGGCAGCCCTGATAAGCGACGTGGGCCTGGAGCGATACGGCCTGGAGATAGTGGCCGGATTTGACATTGCCGACCGGCAGGACGCCGTGAGCGTGCCGGTGTTCAACATATCGCGGCTCAAGGAGTGCCTGCCGCAGCTCGATGCCGAAATAGGCATTCTGGCAGTGCCTCACGACGTTGCCCAGCAGGTGGCCGACAGCGCCGTCGAAGCCGGCATCAAGGCCATATGGAACTTCACGCCCCACCGGTTGCGCAGGCTGCCGGGAGTAGTGATTCAAGACACCTCGATATACTCTCACCTCGCCCTTATGTATAACCGCCTCGAGTTACAGAACGTCACCGCGTTATGAAAATACTGCTCAAGAATCCTGACGGAACTATGCACGTGATCGCCGACTCGGCCATGACCCGCTCGGGGCAGCCCTGGTTCGTGCCCGACTTCGGCCGCAACTGGCGGAGCCGAAGGGCCGTAGCCCTGCGGGTGTCGCGCCTGGGCAAGGAGATAGGAGCGAAATATGCCGGGCGATATTTCGATGCGGCCACGCTGCTGTGGGTGGCCGAGGCCGACGGATGCGAGGCTATCGACTATATGGACGGCCGCATTGTGTGCGGCGAATGGATGCCGGCCGCACCTGATGATGCCGCCTATGAGCGCCTTGCCGCACTGCTCACGGAGGCATCGCACTTCGCCACTCTGAAAACCGGCGACGTCATTGCCGAAATACTGGACGAAGAGCCCAGACCTATCAGCCCGCAAACATCTGAAACAGTAGAGTTCAAAGGCAAGGAGATTATCAAGTTCAATATCAGATAAACAACATATATACACACAATTTCCTACACAAACAATCACAATGAGAATCAAACATATAATTTCATTATTAACGGCAACGTCGGCCCTGCTCACAGCGGCTGCCAGTGAGCCCCCGGCCTCGGCCATGGCCTCCGGCAGATGGGTGAAAATAAGGGTGGATGCCGACGGAGTGTATGCTCTGACCCACAACCGGCTGCGCGAACTTGGGTTTTCCAGTCCGGAGCGGGTTCAAGTCTACGGCTACGCCCCCACCCTGCTCCTGTCGCTGCAGGAGTCGGCAATGCCGGCCGACATCACTCCCGTCAGCTCGGTCAACGACAACGGCAAGATAGTCTGCTACCTGCGCGGCAATGCCGACGTGGCCGCCGAATTCTGGGCCGACAACTTCATAAACAACAATATGCACACCGTGCATGCCCACAGCCAAGGCGCCACCTACTTTCTGAGCGATGCCGACATAAACGCGGCTCCGATCGCGCATATTCCGGCTCCAGATGAGGAAACCATCGCCTCGACCAAGCCGCTTACATCGCACACCGCCCTGATTTATCACGAGAAGGATGTTCAGAACCTGTCGAACGGCGGCACCTGGTTCTGCGACGAAACATTCACGTCGGCAACCAGGCCGTTCAGCCTGCAGGCGCCCAAGGCGGCCAACTCGCGCAGCGGCCAATTCATCTGGTCAACGCTATTCACCGCCGGCGGAGGCACCAATTATCTCGTTCCGGCCTATAGCAACGGCGTAACGGCCGACGAATCTACCGGAGTGCAAAGCGCCATATCCGACATACATCAATACTTCGGGCGCGCCATGCGGACTCAGACCCTGCAGCTGCCCGAGGAGGCCACGCTCAACTCCTTCAGCTTCGACATAACGTTCAGCGAGAATCCCAAGGCGGCAAAGGCGTCGAAATTCGCCATCGACTACTTCGCCCTGCGCTATGAGCGCAGAAACGACCTGAGCGGAGAGCAGTGCATGCAAATGTATTTCAACCCGGTGCAAACACCGGGCACCTTTGCGCTGACCGGCATGGACAATGCGGCCGGCTGGCTGGTATGGAACGTTTCCGACCCCCTTGCAGTCAAGCAATTCGACCTGACGGAATCAACATATGGCCACGTAGCCGCCCTGAGTCCCGACGGCCCGGCGCCCACCGAGGTGGTGGCGTTCAAGCCCGGCGGAAACCTGCCCGAACCCGAAATCATCGGGCCGGCCGCCAATCAGAATCTGCACGCAATGGCCACGCCCGACCTGGTGATTCTCTGTTCGGCCAAGACTGCCGATGCGGCAAACGTGGCGGCCAACTATCACCGCACCCGCAATAACTTCGACGTGGAGGTTGTTGACCAGGAACTGATTTTCAACGAATATGGCTCAGGCAACACATCGCCCGAGGCCGTGCGCCGCTTCATTTCTCAACTCCAGGCCAAGAATCCCGGACGGCTCCGGGCGCTGCTTATCGTCGGCCCCGCCACCTACGACAGCCCGCATCACATATCACCTCAAAGCGAATATGTGATTACCGGCGAAACCGACGACTATTTCCTCTCGCCCACGGCGACGCGCAATTTCTTCTCCGATGCCTATTTCGGCGCCACGGGGCCCCTCAAGTCAGGCGACCTATGGTCGAGCCGCTCGAACTTTCTGCGCATCTTCGGCTCGGGAATCCAGGTGCCAGTGGGGCGCCTGTCGCTTTCGTCGCCGCTCGACGTCACGGCCTACTACAATAAGGTTGACTCCTATCTCGCCAACACTCACTCCACCCCCATGGCCGCCAACATTCTGCTCGCGTCAGACTATGCCGATGCAAACATCGACCAGCACATGACCAACGCCGAGGCCCTGGCCTACGCGCTGGGCGAGAGCGCGGGCACGACGCTGACGGTTACCCGCGCGGCGTCAAACATCTATTCCACGCAGAACAACACCATCAACCGCCGGGTGATGATGTCGGCTCTTGAGCGCGGCGCACTGATGCTGGCCTACTTCGGCCACGGGTCGAACTTTCAGATCGGAGGCTCGACCAAAACCACCGACTACCTTATTCATCAGAACGATATCGCAGGCATGAACCACAAAGGGCGCTATCCGCTCTTCTACTTCGGCTCGTGCAACACCGGCGCAATCGACCGGTTCAACACCACGGTGGCCTCCCAGGCGACATTCAGCGACAACGGCGGCAGCATCGCATCGATTGCCTCCGGACGAGAGGTGTATCAGGACAGCAACCAAAGGCTCGGCGAGTTAATCGCCGGCAAACTCTATTCGGCCAAACCGGGCGAAACCCTCGGCTCGATATGGACCGCAGCGCTCAACGATGCCGTACTCGCAAAAAACGAAAGCCGCGACCGGATATGCAACTTCCTGTCATATAACTTCATCGGCGACCCGACGCTGACGGTGTTCCACACCTCGGGCTCGGTGGCCATGACCCTGAAAGCCGGCCCGGAGATAATCTCCGGACAATCCAACTCCCTTTCGGGCAGAATACTCGACGAAAACGGCTCGCTCCGCAGCGACTTCAACGGCAACGTCAGAGTGAGCATCTACGACGCCCCGCGCAATATGCCCAATCTGGCCACGGGCTCCACACCCCACTCATCATATATCGCATCGGTAGACGAGGAACACGAACTGCTGGCCGAATACACCGTTCCGGTGGCGGCCGGAGTGTTTTCGTTAGACTTCACAGGCCCTTATTCAGCAACTGCCGGCTCACACCGCATCCACGCATACGCCTATTCGGCCGACGGGACCATCCGCTCGCTGGGCCACATTTCGGGCATCGAACTGATCGACGACGCATCTGAAATGCCCTCCTACCCCGATGTGGAGCCAATCAGAATCATCTCGTTCACGGCCGGCAACGGCCGGGTCGACGAACTGATCGACGGGCTCACGGCCTTCAATGCCGAAATCAAGGCCCCCGCAGGCCTATCCATCGGCTCCGCACTGATTAACCCCCTGCGGCTCCATATTGACGGAGAGGCCAATACCTCGCTGCGCAACAGCATCACGGCCGACCCCTCCGAAGAGGGCAGATACACCCTGAGCTACGTAGGCCCTGCCCTTGCCGGCGGACGCCATGAAGCCACTCTGGCTGTGATGGACGCCGCAGGCAACTGGGATGAAGCGACCATACGCTTCTTCAGCGGCAACGCACCGGAGGCACAGCTTTCGGCGGCAGTCAGCGGCCGGGAAGTCACCTTTGAGCTCGCTTCGGAAATATCCGAACCGAAAGCCCACCGGCTCATCGTAGAGCATCTCGACGGCGAAACGGCAAAGGCGGTAGAGGTCGAGGCGTTTCCCGTCAGCCTCACGCTCGCACCGGGCGCATATCGTGCGTTTGTGATGCAGGAGGGCAACCGCAGCTATGCATCTACCCCGAAAGTTGAACTGCTGATTGAATAAAAAAACACGCCCCGCGATGAATATGCTCCGCCAATCGCTCCTGGCCCTGACCGCGCTGACAGCCGCTACAACGGCCTCGGCACAAGTCGCCGACGCGCAGCCGGCCGACAGCACGGTGCAGACAACCCCGCGGCGCAACATATTCCAGCGTGTGTTTGACTACATTGCCGCCGCCGACACGCCCAAACCGGCAAAAAAATTCGACTTCAGCATTTTGGGCGGCCCGGCATATACCCAGGACTATAGCCTGTGTCTCGGCCTGGTGGCCGCCGGACTGTTTCGCAAGGACACAACCGACCTGACAATTCCCCCGGGGCAGATAGACCTGTATGGCACCATATCCATCACGGGCTTCTTCAAGGTGGGAATAGAGGGCGCGAACTATTTCAACCACGGCAACATGAGGCTGAACTACGACGTGTTTTTCGCCTCGCGCCCCGACCACTACTGGGGCATAGGCTACTCCATGAACCAAAACGATGCCAACGACGTGAAATACAAGCAGTGGAAGTCGGAACTCGACGCCTCGCTGCTGTTCAAGGCCTTTGGCTCAGACATATACATAGGCCCCGTGGTGCAGCTGTGCTATATCGACGCCAGGAGCCAGCCCGATCCGGCCCTGTGGCGCTATCAGAAGCGCCAGACGTTTACCGACGCTGTGGGCGTGGGAATCATGTACGACACCCGCGACAACGCATTCAACGCCTACTCCGGCATCTATGCCCGCATTGACCAGCTCTTCGCGCCCAGATTCACAGGCAACAGATATGCCTTCAGCTCAACGGAACTGACTCTGTCGTATTACAAAAAAGCGTGGAAAGGGAGCGTCATAGCTTCGTGTCTGCACGGACGGTTCACGTATGGCAACACCCCCTGGGGAATGATGTCGGGGCTCGGAGGCAGCGAAACCATGCGCGGATATCAGGAAAACCGCTACAACGACAAATGCGCCGCCGACCTGACGGTGGAGCTGCGCCAGCACCTGTTCAGCCGCTTCGGCATGGTTTGCTGGGGAGGCGTGGGCAGCGTGTTTCCGGCGCTCAAGGAGCTGCCCCGGAGCCATGCGCTGTGGAATGCCGGAGTCGGCCTGCGCTGGGAGTTCAAGCCCAGGGTCAACGTGAGAGTGGACTATGGATTAGGCGAACATCAAAGTGGAATAGTATTTAGCATAAATGAAGCTTTCTGAGAAATTCAAACGGAGATACGCGATTGCGCTGACGTGCGCGGTACCTCTGCTACTGCTGATACCCAGCATTTCAATCGGGATATACAGTAACACGTCGTTCATAATATCGTTTGCCGACCTGGTGCTGCAGGCGGGCCTGCTGCTGCTGTTCATGACCATCTGCGGCCGCATAGGGCTCAACACCTTCCTGCTGTCGCCGCTGATGCTCATGGCCGGATTTCAGATTGTGCTGCTGTTTCTCTACTCCGACGGCTCGATTATCGGAGTAGACATGTTTCTCAACGTGGTGACCACCAATCCCGACGAAGCCGGCGAGCTGCTGAGCAACCTAAAGACGGCCATTTCATTAGTGGGGTGCATATACATTCCGCCGCTTATCGCCGCCACCGTAGCCATGTGCTACAAGATAAAGCTCGAAAATCCGGCCAAAAAGCGGCTCAGGCAGGCAGGCTGCGCCATTACCGGCCTGGGAGTCGCCATTCTGATTATCTGCAAATGCTTCATAGGCGGATACAACATAAACGAAAGGCTTTATCCATATAACGTGCTGTATAACATGGGCATCGCCGTGAAGCGCACCATCGACGTGAGCCAGTATCACAAAATGTCGGCCGGTTATGCCTATGATGCCCGCTCGGTGCGCCCGGCCGACCAGCGCGAGGTCTACGTAGCCGTAATCGGCGAAACCTGCCGGGCCTGCAACTGGCAGCTCTACGGCTATCCGCGCCCAACGACGCCGAAGCTGGCTGCCATCGACGACTCGCGGCTGGCCGTCTACACCAACGTGCTCTCCGAAAGCAACACCACCCACAAGGCCGTGCCTCTGATGCTGTCGCCTCTCACCGTCAACACTTTCAACGACGAAATCAACAGCACCAAGTCCATAATCACGGCGTTCAAGGAGTGTGGATTCCACACGGCCTACGTTTCCATGCAGGGTCATAACGGCTCATATATCGACTTTTTCGCTGATGAGGCCGACGAAGTTTACTTTCTGCGCGACAACGACTGCCGCTTTCAAGGCGACTACGATGCCGACATGCTCACGGCGCTTGACTCGCTGCTGACCGGCAATAACGGCAAGCTGTTCATAGTGCTGCACGGATATGGCTCGCACTTCAACTACAGCGACCGCTATCCGGCCGAAGATGCATATTTCACACCCGAAAATGCCTCGGAAGCCAAAGCGGCCAACAGAGGCGAACTGGTCAATGCCTACGACAATTCCATACGGCATACCGACCGGTTTCTGGCCGGAGTGATTCAACGTCTCGACTCGCTCGACTGCATCGGCGCGATGCTGTTCACGTCAGACCATGGCGAAGACATCTTCGATGACTCGCGCAAGCGATTCCTCCACTCTTCGCCCACGCCCACATTCACGCAGCTCAACGTGCCGATGCTGCTTTACATCAACGGGCCGATGGCCGAAGAGTACAAAGAGCTGCTCCACGTGGCCAAATCGCACGAAAAAACGGCTATAAGCTCCTCGGAATCCTATGCCCCCACCCTGCTCCACATTGCCGGCATAACCACGCCGAGAATCGACGAGAGCAACGCACTGACCTCAACATGGCTGCGCCCTGTAAGGGAACGCCTGTTCCTGTCAGACCGCAATGAGCCGCTGACGCTCGACAAGGCCGGATTCCGCGCCGAGGACTTTGCGCGCCTCAGCGAGTTAGAGAGTGCAAATCGCCAAGAATAATCCCGGCGGCCGTAGCGGCAGCATGAGTGTTGCCAAGGCGGCGGCGAATCAGGTCATAGCCCTCGAGCTGAGCCTCGCGGGCCGAATGGCCCGGCAGGATGCTGACCAGATGCTTGAGAATCTGCAACGGGGTGCATTTGTGGAGCAGCAGCTCCGGCACCACCTCCTTGCGCACTATCAGATTAGGCAAGGAAACGAACGGAATCTTCAGCACACGCGACATAATGCCGTAGGTGAGCCGCGACCCGGTGTGGCGGTAACACACCACCTGCGGCACCCTGGCCAGAGCCGCCTCGAGCGAGGCCGTGCCCGAAGTGACCAAAGCGGCCGTAGCGGCATGCATCAGCGCCGTGGTGCGGTCAAAAATCACGCGCACACCGCGCGGATATTCATCGGGCGATATGCCGGGAGCGCCGGCCACCACTACCTGATATTTTGATTTCAACACCCTGGCCGCCTCGAGCATCAGAGGCAAATTGCGGCGAATCTCGCTTACGCGGCTCCCGGGCACTACGGCAATCAGAGGCTTGTCGTCAAGGCCCGACTCCCGGCGGAACTCCTCGGGCGACGGGGCTTCGGCCAGCCTCCGGTCAATCTCTTCAACCGACGGATTGCCAACGTAGACGCAACGGTTATAGCCATGACCGGCATAAAAGGCCGGTTCAAACGGAAATATAGCCAGAACGCGGCGGCAGTAGCGGGCAATCTTGGCCGTGCGGAATTCCTTCCAGGCCCACACTTTTGGCGAGATATAGTAATATACAGGGATGCCGAGCCCCACGGCCACTTCGGCCAGGCGCAGGTTAAACGAAGGATAGTCAATCAATATCAGGGCATCGGGGCGTGTGCGCTCAAGCAGCTTGCGGGCAATGCCCAGATTTTCGCGCACCTGAGGCAGATGGCGCACCACGTCGCCAAATCCCATAAACGCCATCTTTGAGTAATGCACGGCAGGCCTGCGCCCTGAGGCCTCGGCCATAAGGTCGCCGCCGAGAAACACAAAATCAGAATCCGGGTCTTGCCGACGCAAGGCTCGGATCAGTTCAGACGCATGTAAATCGCCGGAAGCCTCGCCGGCGCAAAGCATGAATATCATCTCGATGTCTTAGTCTGACGAATCAAAAGTCGCTTTCCAACAAAGTCGATAACGCAATCCTGGTCGAAGAGATTCAGAGGATTTACGGAGTATTCATCAGTGTGAAGGCTATCGGAATAAATCACCGTGCTGAACCTTACGCGGTCGCCGAACGACACCCGGCAATTTTTCTGCATCATCAGGCCGCTTTCGGCATCGCGCACCGTGACGCCGTTGGCCGTCGTAAGGCACTCTTCGGGCTGCACCAGCTCATACTTTCGCATCAGGCCCCCGGTGTCGAGGAAATATTCGCGCGGGTCATCGTCGTTTACCGTCAGGGTAACCGACGCGCGGTCAAACCGGCCGAAGAAGCTGCCCATGCGGGTGTCGTATAAGGTTATGTCGGACACCATGCGGTAGCCGTCTTCAGGAGCCTGGCGGTAAATTACGAGTTCATTGGTGTTATACTTATGCTCAATGGCCATATACTTCATCAGGTCCATGCCGAGCACGTTGGCGTTGATGTCGTCAGACACTATCAGCTCCACATTGCGGATATGAAACACGCTGTCGGGCATCTCGGGGTTGGGCAATTCAACGTCCAGGGTAGCCATGGTGTTATACCAGTGATAGTATCCGTCCTGGTCCTTGGTGTAAATCAGCATTTTGCTGAGTTTAACCGGGTAATTCTTGCTCTGCAGGTTCTTCACCGCGCTCCATGAGATAAACGAATGGCGCGAGCCCATGTCGAAGTTTATCGGCTCACCCGAAACCGACACCAGGGTGCAATTATCGTTTAACGGAAAGCGCGCGATAATGTTGGAGTCAGTCTGCTCGAACTCCGGGTTAGAATTGATGCCTCTGCACTTCCATAGGTTATATATGTGGGCTGCGGCAGCGAGCACCACCACTACCCCCGCCACTATGAGCAAGGTTTTCCACCGGAAAAAATGTCTTTTAGATTTTTGCGTATTCATTGCGAGTGCAAAATTAGCTAAACGCCATCGCATCTACCTAATTTTTAACAACTTTGCAACAAATATTTAACACGCCCCCCAATCAGTATTCGCTAAAGAATTTGGGGCTCAGGCAGATACCTATCCTCAAGCTGCTGTGAAATTCCTTATACGCCAGCAACCCCTCGCCGTAGCCATTGTAATATTGCATGAAGATATACTGGTTGCTGTTTTTCCACGGCCTAAACTTCAGATCAAGCTGGGCGTTGAAATTAAACGGATTCCAGTCGGCACGCTTGGTCAGCAGAAGCGAAACGCCGAAGCGGCGGTCGTCAGTCATCGTCTGCACGCCCAGCTGATATATGCCGCAATATTTAAGTATATCCCTGTTGTTGGCGCCATCGATAATCGGAATCCAGAACTTGCCCTGCACCATTATGTTCTTGTCGATGAACACCTCGCCGCCGAAGCTCACCCTGTTCCACGAACGCGATGCGTCGCCGTCGCGGCCGTTGCTCTCATGTTCGAGAATCAGGAATCCCTTGCCGATGTATCGGCCGGTCTTGCTCGAAAAGAACGGACGCGCCAGGCCAATGCCGGGATTAAAATTGAGGTCGGTCATCGGCAATGAGTTCTCGAGCACGTTCCAAAAACACTTTTGAGTGTAGAACAGATAGAGATACATCTTGCCCGGCAGAGTGCTGTTGGTGAGGCGCTGCTGAATCGAAATCTGAAACTTTACATTGGAGTTCTGACGCGTGGGCCGCTCTCCGATGGAAGTGCCGAAGATAAAGTAATTATCCTTATAAAAGGTGAAATAAGGTCCGGAGTCAAAGGCGCGACGCAAACTGTCGGTGTCGAAGCGAGCCACCGAATCATTGCGCATAACTATTTGTCCGCGTCCGACAAAGGGGCAGAGCGCGCAAAGCAGAGTGATGAACAGAGTTAAGCGTTTCATTTTCGACTGCAAAGTTAATCACTTTCCTGAAATGACGCAACTGTATAGGAAAAAACGACTCAGTTTAACTACTTCCAGAACACTTTGCCAATTAAGGATTTTTTGCGTACCTTTGCGGTTGAAATGACCAAGAATGAACTTGCGGCAAAGCTGCATGACATAGAATGGGAAGATTTTGAGGTCAAAGCCGCGAAATCTGAGTTGCCAAAGAATATTTGGGAAAGCGTCTGCGCATTCTCAAACACCTCCGGCGGATGGATTGTACTCGGAGTGAAACAGTGTGGCAAGGCATTCGATATTCAAGGTGTGGATAATATTGAAAAACTTGAACAGGATTTTCTCGGCACTCTCCGCTCAGAGAAATTCAATCAGAAATTGGCAGTTACATCCAAACAATTTGACATTGACGGAGCGAAACTGCTTGCTTTCTATGTGCCTGAGGTTGATATGAAGCCTGTATATTTCGGCAACCCTATCAATACGTTCATCAGGATGGGCAGCGGCGACCAACGGGCAAGCGAGGGAGAAATCCGAGCTATGTTCCGCAACCAATCCTTCGGCAAGAAAACCGAAGAGACCATACCCGACACAAGCATTGAAATGCTAAATCTCAATACTTTGAGAAGCTACAGATTTGCACTTGGTCAAACACAGAATCTCGTGAATCTCCGGGAAACTGACGACGCCGAATTCTGCGAGCAAGTCAATATAACCCGGCAAGGCATGCTTACTTACGCCGGACTGCTGATGTTTGGCAAAGCCCCTTATGTTCTGCGCTATGTACCAACATTTTGCATAGACTATATCGAAATTCCCGGGCCAACAATTCAGCAGGCCGAGGTCAGATACACTTACCGGATTCCGGAACAGGATAACATATGGGAGGCGGTGCAGATTATTTTGCGTCGTTTCCGCACATTGGTTGATGCCCCCATCCGTATTAAAGACGATGGATTTGCAACAACAGATGATAGCCAGTATAAAGTTCTCCGCGAGGCACTCGCCAATATGGTAATGCACTGCGACTACTTTGACTCACTGCGCTCATGCATCCGCGTCTATACCGACCACATCGAGTTCATGAACGGTGGGGCCTTCCCTCTTCCCCTCAAGGATATGCTCGGAAAGATATACTCCAAACTCCGAAATCCGACCATAGCTAAACTTTTCCGTTTCGCAGGCATCGCCGAGAATGCCGGATACGGCATGAGCAAACTCGCAAGTTGGGAAACCCTTACAGGCACACGTCCCACTATCGAAAGCGACCGAACCATCGCCACCGTTTCCTTCCCTCTCAAATCTGCCATCCAAAGAAAAACTGAGGATGCAAATATCTACGGGAATGATGATGGTGCCAAAAGTGGTGCCAAAAATGATGCTAAAAGTGGTGCCAAAAATGATGCTAAAACGACACCTCGTCAAGATGCCATTTTATATCTCATGACCAATAATCCTGAAATAACCTTGGATGAAATTGCAAAAGAGATTGGAGTTGGAACATCAACATTAGACCGCGAGATTGCAAAAATGGCACATTTAGTTCAACGTATTGGTCCAAAGAAGGGCGGTCATTGGGAACTTAAAATATAAAGTATGGCACGAATCATATGCATAGACTATGGGCGCAAGCGCTGCGGAGTGGCGGTGACCGACGAATTGCGGTTATCGGCCACCCCTCTGACCACCGTCGGCGCCCATGAGGTGCTTCGGTTCGTTCTCGACTATATCAGCGCCAACCGCGTAGACATGGTGCTGGTGGGCAAGCCGGTGACCCTGCGCGGCGAGCCGTCGGAGTCGTGGACGTATATCGAACCGTTCGTGCGTGCCCTTGGCAAACGGCTGCCCGACGAAATCAAAGTCAGACTCTACGACGAACGCTTCACATCAACTATTGCCCACAGAGCCATGCTCGACGGCGGCCTCAGGAAGCAGGCCAGACGCGACAAAGCCATAGTTGACCGCACCGCCGCCACCATTATTTTGACAGACTTCTTACAAAGCATTTATAATCAGCAATGAAACTACCGATTTATATTTACGGGCACCCGGTGCTCCGCCGCCCTACTGAAGCGGTGAAGGAGGATTATCCTGACCTTCATAAACTTATTGACGACATGTTTGAAACCATGTATGCCGCCGAAGGCTGTGGCCTGGCCGCACCTCAGGTGGGGCTGAGCATCAAGCTGGTGGTGATAGATGCCGACGTGCTCAAAGAGCAGCATCCCGAATGTGAAGGACGCAAAATGGTGCTCATCAACCCCGAGCTTGAGGTGCTCGACGGCGAAAGCTGCTCGCGCAGCGAAGGGTGCCTCAGCCTGCCGGGATTGAGCGAATCGGTGAGCCGCGTCGAACACATACGGCTTCGCTGGCTCGACGAGAACTTTCAGCCTCACGAAGAGGAGATGGGCGGTTTTCTGAGCCGTTGCGTGCAGCATGAGCTCGACCATCTTGACGGCAAGGTTTACATGGACCGTGTGTCGGCTACCCGCAAACTGCTTATACGCAACAAGCTGCGCAACCTCATGGACGGCAAATTCAGCTGCGACTACCGCGTGAAGACCGCCGCGCGCAGACGCTAAAGTGGAGAGTGGAAAGTGGAAAGTGGAAAGTGGAGAGTGAAAAGAAATAATTGATAATTGATAATTGATAATTTAACATATGGCTGACGATAAAAAAATCATATTCTCGATGGTGGGAGTGAGCAAGACATATCCCCCTCAGAAACAAGTACTCAAAAACATATATCTCTCGTTTTTCTATGGAGCCAAAATCGGCATT
>CAYUFQ010000014.1:0-19043 GCA_964444045.1 uncultured Bacteroides sp. | reverse complement strand
ATGATATGATGAAAATTAGTATCTGAAAACTAATCTGAAAACACCTGACGATGGACTGTGAGACGGCCGCAGGGATGCGTCTGTGCAATTAGGTCAAGTTATCGTCGTCCTCCCTGAAAATCCGGGTGACTTTTATAAGTCGCGTAGGTTTTCAGGGGATTTTTTTTGTTTGATACTATTAACGGAGCGGAGGGGGAGAAAATCAGTCGAGGAATGGCTTCACAGTCACTCCTCGTCAAATAATAAACCAATCATTATCACAATTTCTTCACAATGGAAAAGCTTTGTCTTGTCCTTTCTGTAAATATAACGCCGGCAGGTGGCAAAAGGTTCGATGCAAGGTGAATTTTTGTACTAAAATGCAAGGAGAGGGGCGGGGCGTTTCCGGCCATTTAATCCAAATGTGGTGGAATATGGTCGGAAGTGTGTGATTTTTATTATCTTTGTGCAAAAAAAAATCAGAGAGATTATGGCAAACGAGAATGAAATTCTGAAGCGAGTGCGCGAAAAGGTGGGGCTGGATATGACCCGTAGCGGCGATTTCGATATTTTGTCGCAGGCGATTAAGGACCGTACTAACGAGAATCTCGGCATCAATACTTTGAAAAGGCTTTTCGGGTTTAAGACCGATAAGGTGGTGCCCCGCCTGTCGACTATGGATATTATCGCTCAATATCTTGGCAGTGAGGATTATGAGTCGCTCATAAAAGAACTTGGCGAGGATGCGGATATTTCGCTGTTCACTCCGGTTGACTGTCTGGAGGTGAAGGATTTGGAGAAGGGTACGCAGCTGCGGGTCTCGTATGCTCCCAACCGGGTGTATTTCCTTACATATATAGGTGATTTCAATTTTATTGTGAATGAGGTTGACGGGAGCCGTAATATTCAGAAGGGGGACTTGCTTACCATAACTCAATTGGCCGTGGGCCATAGGTTCGTGGTGGCTCACGTGGTGCGCGATGGTGAGGACCTCGGAACGTATGAGTCAGCCAAGTTCAGGGGGTTGAAGTCTGTAGAGATTATTTATTGAGCCGACGTTCTATTTCCAGGCCATATTCCTTTAGTTCGGGGGTGGCCCGGCGGGAGTATCCCGTGTAGGCTTTCGAATATGACATTATGCGCCAGGCTTCGCGGTCGGTTATGCCAGGATATGTTTCGTTGAGTATCTCGAATGCTTCGGTTATGTATTCGTCGGCAAGGTCGCCGTGCAGGCGTATCCGGTCAATCAGTTGCTGCGCGGAGAGGGTGCTGTCGGCCTTGAGTGTCAGTAGTCGGTCAAGGTCGGCAATCAGTTCGCTGAACGCAGGCTGAATCCTGGCATCGAGCATTGCGGCCCTGGCCTTCGCGCTGGCGTGGAGCTCGGTCTGGGTAGTGTTTGCGTCCGGCGGTGGAGCGGTGATTGCCGGGCTTTCACTTGCGGTCGGGGATTCTTTGGCCGGTTTCGTTAATAAGTAGATGCCTGATGCCGCTGTGACAAGAATCAAGGCGCATATAAGTGCGAGATTTTGCCGTGCATGCGATTTTGAGTCATAGTTGAGTATGGCCAGAAGCGCCTCGCAGTTGACGGCAGGGGAACAGCAGGCCTCCGTGAATTTCTTGTAGCGGGCAAATCGGAAGGCGGGCAACTCTTTCTTGAGCCGTTCAACCACACGCCCGATGCCATGAAAGTCAATCGCGATGCTGCCGATGCTTTCGGTGGTGAGGCCGTATTTGGCGGGATGACCCGAAGTGTCGCTGAGGGCGTCGGTGTAGCTCTTGTCGAAGTCAATCAGCACCAGGTTCTTGTTGTTGGCGGTGATGATTATGTTGTCGGGTTTAATGTCGCAGTGAACCACATTGTGCCGGTGCAGGTAGTCAACGACCTCCACAAGCTCCCTCAGCATCCTCACTACGTTGCGCTCGGCGGCGAGCCATGGGTCACCGGCTTTAATCATCTCGTCAAGGGTCATGCCGTCGATATAGTCCATAACTATGTGGTCGCGGTGAAATTCCCTGTATTCGGGCAGCGACGGATGGCGGAGGTTTATGCCGATGTCAAACTCTTTATCGAGCGCATCGAGATACAGCGGCTTATGGCGATATTCCTCTTTGAGCCTTTTCACGAAGACATCGCGCCGCTGCCAACGGGTTCGGTAGACGTCGCATATTGAGCCGCCGGCAGGAAGCCTCACGGCGTTGGCAAAGTCTATGCCCTCCGGGTGGTCGGACGGGTAATTATCGGATGTTTTGATAAATTGCGACATATCAGCATGCAAAGTTAGCGTAAATACATCACATAAGCAACATTTACGGCAATGCGTGCGCCCGGCTCCGCTGGAAATGGATAAAATGGACTGAGGTTTATATGGTGATAATGCGTACTTTTGCAGTGGCAAAGGTAGAGACCCGCGTTCAACCGAGCTGATGCCATCGGGCCGCAATGCAAATAACCGGTGAAATTTTGGGATATTAAAATTTTGTCGTAAATTTGTAGCGGCTGTCGGTTTCCAAGAGAGGAAATTGCAGATGGCTAACATAACATAGAGCGTTACTATGACGCTTCGACTCCGATGTCTTGGAACTTCGCAACTTCTTACAGCATCATCGGAATGAAGCAACAGTAGTGGCTTGGTTGTATGTATATATATACACTATTATATATACGTATAGCGTGGGTCATCTACTTTGCTTGTTCTATGATGCAAGGCAATGCGAAGGCCTCAAGACGTGGAGCAAGCAAAGACGAGATGCCCACGAATTTTTTTTTCTGTGGTTATCGGTTATAAAGGTCGTGGTACCGTTTCCATGTGTGCTTAAGGTCCGGATTTATTAACAATCAAAATTAATCACATTATTAACCAATTAACCAACTAATCATTATGATTGCTTTACTCATTTTAATGTATTTGCTGCTCGGCTTAGGTTTCATCGGCTGCTTCATCAACAAATTCCCTGGCCCGCTGTTGGCATTCATAGGCCTGCTTATCGGTAAAATCGGCATCGGTATTCCTTTTGACTGGTGGGTGCTCGGCCTCGTTGCCGTTCTGGTAGCAGCCAGCATGTACACATCAAGAAAGGTTGTTCCCGAACTTGCCAAGAAAGTGGCTCCCTTCACCAAAGGCGCTACCGGCACCACCCTCGGTTCAATCATCGGCCTTCTGGTTATTGGCTGCGCCGGCGATTCAAGCATCGGCGTGCTCGGTGTTATGGCATTCATCGGTCTGGCCGTGATTCCCTTTGCCTGCGCATTTGTATTTGAAAAGACCGTTCAGAAAGACAGCTCGGCTGCTCTTGCTTCGGCCATCGGTGCAACTACCGTTTATCTTGCCAATGCTTTCCTGAAGCTTATTGTAGTTGTGCTTTCAGTGTATTTTGCTATATTTAGCTAAAATGTGCATAAAATTAAGCATAATTGATATGATGGATATCAGTATCTGAAAACTATTGTGAAAACACCGGACGATGGACTGTAAAGCGGCCGCAGGGATGCGCCTGTGCAATTAGTTCAAGCTATCGTCGTCCTCCCTGAAAATCAAAGTAACTTTTATTGAAAATCAGACACGCTGTTCCTTATAAAGTTACCGGTTTTCAGGGAATTTTTTTGAATTCTTTATTGTGAGATTAAAAGGTTGCGCCCGACACGTAGCAGGGTTTAAATTATGAAAAAATATGTACCGTTTGCCCTGATTCTCGGAGGTCTTATCTGTTTTTTCTCCTGCGATGACGGCAACAAAAACAGCAGTTCAAAAGGAGAAGAAGCTCCGGTTGTGATTACCCCTGCTACCTCTGTGGTAAAGGGTGCGCTGTCGGATTATTTCGAGGTAGTTTCGAGCGAGTGCAAAATAAGCCAAAAAGATGACTACTACACCATTTTCACCGTTGAGCTTGAGCGCACAGACACTCCATACCCCTTTGCTGAAGGCGATATCTGTTACTTTTCGAGCGATTCAGATTCCGATGCGTCATATCTCGGCGGTTTCGGCTATGAGATACTTGATGAGGACGGCAGCGTGATTGAAAAGGAAGCCGCATCGTCGAGCATGGCGGTGTATAGATCGGCCGACGTTGATGAAGCGCTTCGCGCCCGCCCGGGTGAAACCTGCACTATCCGCTTCAGACTGAACGACCTGTCAGGCACCCCGAAGTACTTCCGCATAACTTCTGACCTGCAGCCAAATAAGGCGGCAAAGAACGATACTGCCGAAGACTTGTTCGACTCTGACCTTGAGGATATAGACGAGTTTTTTGACACGATGAACGATGCCGTTGGCACGATGAAGAACGTGATGGAGATGGAGAAGGACGCCCTTGATATGCTGAATTACGTGCTGTGAGGCCAATGTGAAAACACATAGGTAACAAAAGATAAATCGTGCCTCTCCATGCCTGGAGGGGGTGTAAAATCAGTCGAGGAATGGCTTCACAGTCATTCCTCGTCAAATAATAAACCAATCATTATCACATTTTCTTCTTCACAATGGAAAAGCTTTGTCTTATCCTTTCTGTAAATATAACGCCGGCGGGGTGTGAAAGGTTCGATGTGATATGAAATTTTTTTCATTGAGGTTGCGTAACCCTTGAATTATCTCTAACTTTGCGGATAATCAAAACAGGGTTCGCTATTATGGATATCGCTTATATAAAGAATTTATTATCCTCATTAACGGATGACTATATTGCCGAGGCGAAAGGTGAAAAGCCATCCAAAAGATGGCTTCAGGATTTTAATGAGGAAATTCGCGAGATAAAGTCTTATCGCGGGCGCGAAATCTTGGAATTGCTCCAGAATGCGGACGATGCCCGAAGTGACAGTGTGACTATCTCACTTGATACAGCGCAACGTGTTTTGCGGATTTCCAATAGTGGCCCGCGAACTGAGCCGTTTACAGCAGAGGGTGTTGAGTCAATTATGTTTGCGAATCTAAGTCCTAAGAGAGGCCCCGGGTTAATTGGTGCGAAAGGTCTTGGATTCAGGTCTGTTTTAAATTGGGCCACCACGGTAGAGGTGGTCAGTGGCAATGCTAAGATAGGATTCGATTCAAACTTTGTCAAGAGCTTCTGGGAAAATCAAATGAGGCCCTGGGTAAATGATGCAAAGGATTACGAGCGACAGGCCCAGGATAACGGCCGGCAGGTTCCTATTGCCATTCTGACAATGCCTGAAATTGCAGAAATCAGTCCGGTTGAATCAACAACTATATCATTAAGCTATAACCCTGACAGAGAGGCCTTGATAATAAAGGATTTGACGGAGTTCAACGCTAAGTCGTTATTGTTTCTGCATAATATAAAGTCAATTGCCATTTTTATAGATGGGAAATCGGTGGCATGGCACGAGAATAAAATAAAAACAGACAATGGCGAAATCGTAGTTTCCGAACTTATGGGGCGGGATTGGGCTATTGCTAAAGATTCCGGTAAAGTTAAAGTCGGGAATGAGCATAAGTGCTATGAGGTGGCATGTGCTTTCTGTTTGACAGACAGTGAGCAAAACAACAATGAGCCGATATATGATTTTTTCCCGACGCGCGTGCCTTTCGGATTGCCGTGCCTGCTTCACGCAACGTTGGAACTTGATTCTTCCAGAAATTCGCTGATTCAAGAAAGCGCTAATAATCATGCTGTAATAAAAAAGTTAACTAGCGTGGTATGGCGAATTGCGGAATATATCAAAACTCAGAGAAACTCATGGGATGCCTATGCTCTGATGAGGCCGTGGATCGCCTCCGCAAACGGGTCTGAATATATCCAGGAGCTGTATGACGGTTTGACGAAGACTGCGGGAAACTATGTGCCGACATTAGGCGCCGGGTATGTCAAACCAGAGGCTTGTAATTACTATTCCGACCCGTTGTTTGATTTTATCCGCCGATACAGGCAAGGCAAAGAATGTTTTCCGAATATGCGGTTGAGGATACCCGATAGATTGCGCATTGTTATGCCGGATACTTTCGGACCACACGATGAGGAGCCGATAGAGTCGTTTGCCAACGGATTGGGCCGGGATTACGAGAGCCTTGCGACGTTTATTGTGGAACTAAGCGCATATGCGACATCAAAAAACCGTTCGTTGAACTGTCATATATTTCTTGATGCAAATGACAATGTGATCAAAGGCCGGACATACATCAATGGCGGGGATAAGGTGGAGTCCATTCCTTCGTTTCTTGAATTTAATTATATAAACGAAAAATTGGAGCGGGCTCTTAAAGCCAGAATGAATCTGAGGAGTGGCCATCCTGAGCAGGAGCGTGATATGGCGTCGAAACTCAGTTGCGTAGGGGATATATCATCATCGGATATCACATATGTGATAAGGAATATACTGCCCAAAAAGGAGGCCTCTTATTGGCCAGCAGAAAAGCAAAGGGAATTACTGGCGTGCCTGTTTGATATCTATAGAACTCGCCAAAAAGATTTTGCCATCGGCGACGTAAAAGTTTATTTGCCAACCGAAGCTGAACCCGAGTGGACACCGGCCGATAAACTCGTTCTGTCGGATTCCCGCTTTCCGGACGGATTTGCCAATCTGAATACGGGGTATGAATATGACAGGATAAGATGCGGGCTATTTCCGGAATTTCTATTGACGGAGGATGTAACTCCGATTGAGATTCAGGATTTTATGGTGGCATTAGGAGCGTCGTTATACGTTTGCAAGGAGCGTATTCCGTTCTCGTGGGAGTATCTGCGATACTTGAAGGTTCCGCCTTATGTGTTGGAAAATTGCATAGATAAGGATAGGGAGAAGAGGAATTACGCAGATATTGCCGACATGTCGCTTTTGTCGGAACTCAGTTTGAATAGTTTGATAAACTTATTGCTGTGCCCTAAATCTGATTGCTATAATGACGTGTGTGGCGGTCAAATGATTCATTGGTACAAGAACCGGTATCAACAGCCGGAAAAGGTCGCACTTAGTTTTGCCGCCTATTTGTTGCGCACGCAGACCCGGGCAAGGGAGTTGGCATATTATACGCTGGAAGACAAAGAGTGGTTGCCCGGTATGAAGCCAGAGGATATAGAACCATTCGGGTCGGATTACCGCACAAAGCAACTGCTGGAGGCTCTCGGAGCAAAAAAGTATTTATCGGATTTCTCTCCTGAAGAACTGTATGAAGCGGTAATCAGAAAGGCAGCATGTCTACATCCTCCTTATAAGAATACCGGAGTGCAAATGTTCTATCATAAA
The DNA here is from genome assembly GCA_964444045.1 of uncultured Bacteroides sp. Taxonomy (GTDB): domain Bacteria; phylum Bacteroidota; class Bacteroidia; order Bacteroidales; family Muribaculaceae; genus UBA3263. Next base: position 11,872 of record CAYUFQ010000014.1, on the reverse strand, counting down.
ATAAAACAGGCCTTGGATAGCAAGGATAAGCTCGAAATCCCCGTTTCGTTGCCAATGCTATGCACTGTAGGTGAGAGTATCGAAATTCGTGAGTCAAGAGAAATCTTTTATAGCGACAATAACAGCCTGCCGGAGGAGTTTGTAAAGAAACTTCCGTTGCTAATGATGAATAGCCGCGAAGGGGAATTATCGGTGAAGAGGTGTTTTGGATGCAGGTCATTTAAGGATGTGGTGATGCAATTTACCGCACCGCCCATAGAAAACGCCATGGTGACCGAAGAGCTGCAGAAAAAGATGATGGGATTGAGTCCTTATTTACTCGCTTTTGTCAGTGAGGCCTCCGGGTCTAAGGGCGGGGATGAATTACTGAATAATAAGGCAAAAAATGCCCTGCTGAAACTAAATATCCGGATTGTCGCTTCCTGTAGGTATAGCTGTGCGGTTGCGTCTGAGTGGCCGGGAGATTATGGGCTTAATGAGGGTAATCTGATTTATGTGGATGAAACTCCGGTTATTTGCACACGTTCGGAAACTCTTTCGGATGCCCTTGAAAATCCGGGATTCTGTAACGCGGTGGTAGAGGCCGTATGCATCGCATTGCAATTATCGGTAAAAGAAAACGGCGACCGTTTTTACAGGTTGCTGCGTTCCAGTCAGCCTGAATTAGATTATATTCAACGATATGAGATAGATGCCGAACTCTGGCAATCCTGTCAGGCTGCATTTGGACTTTCTGATGCCGATTTCGACTTCTGGAGAAAAGTGTTCAGTGCAAATCATAGAGATTTTGACTCTGAAAAGATAAAAATCTGGAAAAGTTGCTATATCTCTGAATGTCTTGGGATAGCAGCGGACCGCGCTAACCGCCGCAATTTTAACGAGTATCATAAGCAGCAGTTGAGAAGCGAAAGAAATAAATACGTGGCGGCGTATAAGATATGGCTTCACGAACAATCTGCCGGCACCCTGGATAAACAGAAGCAATATCTGGTTAAGGTAGTTGACTTTCAGAGTGATGACTGGATTGAAGCCGCTTTTCGGGAGTGGAATGACCGGTTTGACGTTTCACCGGATTATAGTAAGTATGTAATTGGCGAAATAAAAGGGAGATTCGAATTTGACCCTGAGGAATTCAGGCCTGGAAATGCTTCAGTGCCCGCTCCTGAAAATTACAATGTGAATGGCCTGGAACTGAATATGGAAGATGAAAGTCTGCGTTATTTCGAAGGGCACGAAGAGTATTTTGCAAATCTCAGGGCAAAGCATCATTGTGACATGACCGCCGGCGAGGAAGTAAACGAACCCGAAAGCAAAGCTGGCCGGGAAGAAGCGGAAATTGAGATTAGCATCTCAATCGTTGACACGCAGAGGCGTCAGGGCGGAGCGGCAACAGGCCCCGGCAAAAGGAGAGGACGGGTGCATACCGGGAAAAAATTGTCGGATTATGATTTGACGAAGATTGGCGACGAGGCCGAAGACAAGGTTCTGAATGCCTTGCGGTCGCCTGACTCAGGATATGAGGTCGGCGCTATATTTTCCGAGCACCTCAATCCGGCCTCGGGGAAGAATGCCCAGGGATATGATCTTGAATATAGGCGAAAGGGGGATTCATTATTCCGGTGTCTGGAAATCAAGCATTTCGCGGGGGAATCCATAATTATGTCGCGGCATGAGTATGAAACGGCCAGGAGCGACAGTTATAAGGATAGATATGATGTAGCGTTGGTTAATGGCAACGAGATTCAAATCTGGGAAAACGCTTTCTCTGATGAGTCAAAGTATGCGGTAAAGTCCGATGACTATATAATATCATTTCAGATTGCCTCCAAGACGCGAATAAAGTGACGCAGGTGGGGTGGGGGGCGAAAATCAGTCGAGGAATGGCTTCACAGTCATTCCTCGTCAAATAATAAACCAATCATTATCACATTTTCTTCTTCACAATGGAAAAGCTTTGTCTTATCCTTTCTGTAAATATAACGCCGGCGGGGTGTGAAAGGTTCGATGTGATATGAAAGATTTTTGAATTTTTTTTTTTTTTGAGTTATTCTTCGTCGGGCAGGCGGGTGACGGTGATGAGCTCGAGCTTGGTGGCGCTTGAGCGGCTGATGTGGAAGTTATATTGGCCGAGCCGGATGTCGTCGCCGCGCGATGGGATGGAGCCTATGGCGTTGAGAATGTAGCCGGCAAGGGTCTGATAGTCGTCGCTCTCGGGAATTTCGAGGTTGAACTGTTCGCGCAGGCGGTCTACCTCCACTCGGCCCGAGAATTCGAATGAGCCGTCGGGTAGGCTGCGGGCCACTACGTTGCTGCGGTCGTGTTCGTCCTGGATGTCGCCGAGAATCTCTTCCATGAGGTCTTCGAGCGTTACCATGCCTGACGTGCCTCCGAATTCATCGACCACGATGGCCACCGAGCGTTTTTCGGAGAGCAGACGTCGCATCATCTTGTTGGCCAGCAGCGATTCGGGGGCGAACAGCACGGGCTTGAGGCTTGCTTTCCAGTCGGCCTTGGGGCGGAGCAGTTCGGATACGTGGATATAGCCGAGGACGGTGTCGATGTCGTGTTCGTAGACGATGATTTTTGAGCGACCGGTCGAGGTGAAGAGTTGCGAAAGTTCGGCGCGCGAGGTCGTTGATATGTTGACGGCCACGATTTCGTTGCGCGGAATCATGCAGTCGCGCAGGTGGATGGTGGAGAAGTCGATGGCGTTGTGGAATATTTTTACTTCGTTTTCGAGTTGCGGGCGTTCTTCGACCGGATTGTCGAGTGTGCGTTCGATGTATTCGTTGAGGTCGATGACGCTAAGGGCCGAGTCTTTGCCTTGGGCATCGCGCACGCCGGCCAGGCGCATCAGGCCGTTGGAGAGCCAGGTGGTCAGGAGCGATATGGGGTAGAGAACCAGGTAGAAGAGGTAGAGGGGAATTGCGGCTACGCGCAGCGACGCGTTGGGGTTGATGCGGAACAGGGTTTTGGGCATGAACTCGCCGGTGAAGATAATCACGATGGTGGTTATCAGGGTTTGAATTAGCAGCGTGAGGCCTTCATTGCCTTTCACCCACATTGATATCTGTGGCTCGATGAGTTTTGCGGCGGCCATGCCGTAGATTACGAGCACAATGTTGTTGCCGACGAGCAGGGTGGTGATGAAGAAGTCGGGGCGGGCATAGTAACGGTCGATTACCCGGGATATGAATCCGCCTTTCTGCATGTCGAGTTCCACTCTGACTTTGTCGGACGATACGAAGGCGATTTCTGCGCCCGAGAAGAAGGCCGAGAGCAGCAGCGACACGATAACTATCAGGATGAATGATGTCATTTTTTCTCGAATCCGTCGGTGGGGATTATGCCGGTTGGCCGGCGTATGGTATAGGAGGTTATGTTTTCGTTTGACACGAAGCCGAAGCCTTCGAGTATGCGGTTGGCGCGTTCGATGTGGACGAATGAGTCGGAGTAGATGCTGTGGTCTTGCTGGTCCCAGAAGAGTTGCCGGGTTAGGATTTTGTCGCCGTCGACGTTGCGTAGCCTCACGTTTCCGTCGAGTTTCCACAGGCGCAGCCGCGAAAAGTAGCGGGCGGTGTCGGCGCTGACTTTGGCCTGCACTTCCATGCCGTCGTCGAACTGTTCGAGCCTCAGCCCTTTGGGGAAGAGCCAGTAGGGCTCGTCGGCTTCGTCAAACATGAGCCATGTTTCTGCCTCGAGCCGGTAGCGGGTTATGCCGGAGTCGCTGACGAAGGAGTTGACGGAGTCGGTAATCATGGTGGGGGTGACGTTGCCGTCGATGACAAGACGCTCCACTTCTTCATCGTGGGCGCAGCTCCAGAGCAGAGCCACCATGAGGCAGACAATCAGAGGCAAGCGGCGCATTTAGCGTATTTTGCTGGGCACGAACCAGATATCGTCGATTGCAACTCCGAGGGTAACCAGGAAGCTGTTTTCGCTCACTGTGGCGGCGGGAGTCGTGGCCCGGTGGCGGTATTCAAATCCCAGGTTGACGACGGTGCGCACTGCCGTGGGCAGTCCGAAGCCGCAGCTGATGCCGAATTCTTTCACGTTGTTGGTGCCTGACATCATGTAGTCGCGCGAGTAGTATGCGCCGGCCCTGTAGGCCATGCGCTGGAAGTAGCTGCCGCGCTTGCCGGGGATGAATTCCACGCCTAAGGCGCCTTTGTATCGGTCGGCGAACTTCACCGGGTTGCTGAAGCCTTCTATGCCGTCAAAGCGGGCGCTGCTCCAGGGCTGCCAGGTGAAGTCGGCCGCAACGGTGAGGCTGTTGTTCCACTGGTATGCCACTCCGGCGCCGATGCTCCAGGGCATAGAGAATCCGTTTTTCAGGTTGGTGTAGCCGATGGTGTCGGGTTTGCTCGAGGTGTTGCTCACGTCGTAGATTACGCCGTAGCCGTGGCCGTGGGCCTTTTTGCCGAGGGTGTAGGCGGCGCCGACGGTGACGGTGTGCCTGCGGTTGAATGTCAGGCCGTATTGCGCGCCGAACTGAATGTTGTAGTCGCGCACCTGAAGCACCCGCTCGTAGAGCGATGTTGAGCCGTTGTCGGCGTTGATGTAGACGTCGTTAATCACGTTGCCGAACAGATAGCCGGCATTGAATCCCACCGTGAAGCCCTTGAACGGACGGGCGGCCCATCCGATGTAGGCCTCCGAAACTCCGCCCGAGCCCTGGTAGGCGCTTTCGCCATTGGCTATCTCGGCGCCGAACTTGTAGCCGACCGAGCTATAGGGGAGCAGGCCGGCCGATACGCCCATCCATTTGCCCACGGGCACCTGCAGGGTTACGTAGTCGAGGCCGCCAACGGTTTTCTTGCCCGAGAGGTTTCGGTCGGAGCTGCGTGTGGTGCCGCAGTCGAGGCCGATGTCGAAGAGGAACGTCAGCGAGTCGATGGCAGCGTAGCTGGCGGGGTTTTTCACGTTGATCTGGCGCGGGGAGCGCAGGGCATAGCCCACGCCGCCCATTGAGCGCTGGGCCGACGACACATGGTCGGACAGGACGCCGTAGCCATACATCGAGTAGGGGGTTTCGACCATCTGCGCCTTAGCGGGTTGCAGCGCTGCTGCCGATAGCAGGGCGGCTGCTATGATTCGGAATATCTTCATGTTTCAGGTTATAGTGCAAAATATGATTCAGCCCCTCGTTGACAAGGTGGGGGCATATGGTGCAGTTCACTCCGTCGGGGAGCAGGGCCGCGATTTCGGGGGCCCAGCCGCCTGACAGCATGATGTTGCGCGTCTGTCCGTTTCCGCTGTAATAGAGCAGCTCGGCCACGACTCCGCGCATGGCCCCGCAGCGCAGCGCCTCCACCGTGTTGCCGCCGATGCCTGGAATGAAGTCGGCGTGGCCGCTCACCAGGGGGAGCCGTGCGGTGAAGCGGTTGAGCGCCCTGAGCCTCATGCCCGGGCCGGGGGATATGTTGCCGCCGAGGTATTCGCCATCGGCGGTGACTACGTCGAAGGTGCAGGCGGTGCCTATGTCGGCAACGAGCAGGTCTTGCCCGGGGCACATCGCGGCGGCGCCTACGGCGGCTGCCAGGCGGTCGGCTCCGAGCGTTTCGGGCGAGCCGTAGAGGTTGCGCAGCGGCACGTCGGTTTGCGGCGTCAGTTCCATCTTTACCGGTGCGTCGATCATCGACATCAGGTGCTCGAGGTTGCGGCCGTTGGCCACGCTGCACCCTATGGCGGCCATCACCGAGCAGCCGGCCAGCATGTCGCGCATTGCCGCAAGGCCGTCGTTGCCCCTGATTACCGCACACCCCGACTCCAACCCCGTGGATAGGTCGAAGATTACCAGCTTGGTGCTGCTGTTGCCTTGGTCGAGGGTGACGGTGACCTCCTTGCTGCGGTTCATCATCTCTTCTTTTTCCGCATTGTTATTGCCAGGGCAATGGTCACGTAGATTTGCAGGGCGGCTCCGGCAAGGGTGAATGCCAGCCAGTCGCGCAGCTGGGTCTGGTCGTAGAAGGCAAAGAAGGCGGCCACGCAAAACATCAGCGAGCTCCACGACTCAAGGCGCAGCAAGCGGCGCACCCGTATGGGCGCGCTTTTCGGCGGCTGCTCCTGAAAGAGCCGCGCCAGCAGCGTCAGGCCCGCGCCGACGGCATAGACGTAGCGGAAGGTCAGGCTCCTGACGTCGTTGCTTAGAATCGGGAGCATCACTCCGACAGCCACCGTGAGGAGGCCGACAAGGAGCATTATGGGCGACAGTTTTTTCATTCTATCTCGGTGGGTGTGTCGGATTAGTCACAGATATACACGTCTTCGCTCTTTCGCTGCATGAAGTAATATTCGCGCACTATCCGCTCGAGCTCGGCCGGGTTGGTGTCGAGCATCTGATTCAGGCGGGTGTAGTGCTGCAGGGTGTCTTCATATTGGGCTATGAGGGTTCTGAGCCTGCGGATTTCCGAGGCGTTCTCGATGCTCCTGCTCATGGAGTAGTCGTTGAAAAACAAAACGTATCCAACGAATCCGAGCACCGCCACCAGCGACAGGCTTATATATCGTTTGAACCAATTAAGCATATATCCATATTCTATTTAACTCCGCAAAGTTAATAAAAAATATCAAAACGGAGTGCAATAAAGTGCATTAAATAGCAATAGCGACTTTTGATTGTGAGAGTTGGACGGAAATTTTTGTGAGAGTTGGCCGTGGCGGCGGTGTGGGGGCTATGATTCGAAGAAGCGGATGAAGGCGCGCGTGGTGTAGCCGATGTCGGTGAGCGAGGCCGTTTCGCGCACGGAGTGCATGGCCCAGAGGCCGATGCCCATGTCAACGCCGTCGACGTCGAGCGTGGACGTGAGTATGTTGCCCAGGGTGGAGCCGCCGGGTGAGTCGCTGTGGTTCACGAACTCCTGCACGGGCACACCGGCCAGCCGGCATATCTGCTTGAAGTAGGCGGCCGAACGTGCGTCGGTCATGTATTTGCAGTTGGCGTTGATTTTCACCACCGGACCTCCGCCGAGCCGGGGCAGATTAACGGGGTCCATCTTTTCGAGGTAGTTGGGGTGGGCGGCATGGGCGCAGTCGGCAGAGATGAAAAACGAGCGTGCCAGCATGCTCAGAAACTCTTCGTCGGACGCTTGCGGAGCGATGCGGCGCAGAATGTTGCGGAGCACCGGGGAGTGCGCCCCCTGGCGGGTGCCCGAGCCGGTTTCTTCGTTGTCGAAGATAGCCAGCACCTTAGTGTGGGCTCCCGGCGCCGATTGCAGCAGCGCCTGCAGGCCGCACCAGGCCATGGCCAGATTGTCGAGCCGTCCGCAGTTGACCCACGTCGAGTCGGCGCCGACGGTCGCGGCTTCCTGCAGGTCGTAGAGCGTTATGTCGAAGTCGATAATTTCTGATTCGGTGCATCCGAGTTCCTTGGCCAGCAGGCGCTTTATGGCGCCGCATCCGCCCAGGGCGGCACTTACGTAGCCAAGCACCGGAAGCATGTCTTTCTGAGCCGAGAGCGGCGTGCCTTTGTTTACTTCGCGGTTGAAGTGGATGGCCAGGCGCGGAATTACCAGGCGGGGCTCGCCGAGCCTCACGATGCGGCTCTGCAGCTGCAGCGGGTTGCCGGCGGACGGGGCGGTGATGACGCGGCCGCACAGTCCGAGCGGCCGGTCGAACCAGCTCTGCCATATGGCGCCGCCATAGACCTCCACGTTGAGCTTCACCAGCAGGTCGTCGCCGCCGGAGCAGGCACCGACCGCCATTTCGGGATTCGGTTTCAGCCTGAAGCCGGGCGAGTCGCTATGGGCCGTTATGATGTGAAACGGCGCCTGCAGATTGTCGGCCGCCTCGAAGGCAAAGATTGCCGAGTCGTTTTTAATTACGTAGTGGCGGCTGCCGGCCGTCACGTTCCAGGGCCACTCCTGCTCATGCAGTCGCGTGAAGCCTGCGGCCTCGAGAATCGAGGCCATGGTGTCGACAGCGTTGAAGTTGCTCACGCTGCGATTCATAAAATCATAGAAGTCCATGTGGCAAAGTTAACGAAAAAATTGTAACTTTGAAGCATGAAATACGTGATTTTAGCAGCCGGGCAAGGTTCGCGCTTCGTGCGCGAGGGCGTAGCAACGCCCAAACCCATGGTGGAAATCCTTGGTGTGCCGATGATTGAGCGCCTTATCAGGGAGCTGATGAAGTGTGACTGCGAGAGCATCAGCATAGTCACCAATTCCTCGATGACCTCGCTAAACGGGCATCTGCGCAAGCTGCGCGATGAGGAGGGGTTGCCGCTGACGGTAAGGCCTATCGAGTCCGACAATTCGTTTTATAGCCTCAGCCGGGCGTGCGAGGGGGTGGAGGGGCGGTTTATCGCCCTGTCGGTCGACACCGTTTTTTCTCCCGACGAGTTCCGAGGCTATGTCGATGCCGTTGGCCGGTGCTCGGGCAGCGAGATGCTGATGGCCCTGACCCGCTATGTCGACGATGAGAGCCCGCTGTATGCCCGGCTGTCGGCCGATGGCACTCAGGTGACCGGTTACCGCTATGGCGGACGGCCGTTTGACGGCACTCCGATAGTTTCGGCCGGCATTTATGCGCTGACGGCCGAAGCGGTGGCGAGTGCGGCCGGCGCGAGGTCGCTGAGCGACTTTCAGCGCCTGCTGGCCGAGGGCAAGCGGTTCACGGTGAGGCCATATGAACTGACCAAGGCGTTCGACGTTGACCGCACCCACGACCTCAGGGCGGCCGAGCGCTATCTGCGGGCAGAGGCCCGCAGGGCCGAATATCGCGCCACCCTCAAGTCGGCCGATACCGAAGAGCATATCGACCTTGCCTTCTATCGCCCTATCGGCTTCGCCTGGGCGCTTCTGTTCAGGCGATTACGCGTCAGCCCGAACGTGGTCACCATAATTTCCATAGTATTCGGAGTGGCGGCCGGATTCTTCATTTATCCCGACTCGATAGGGTGGAATCTTATCGGCATGCTGCTGCTCGTCATAGCCAACTCGCTCGACAGCGCCGACGGTCAGCTGGCCCGCATGACCCGCCGCTACAGTCGCCTGGGCCGTATACTCGACGGCATAGCCGGCGACCTGTGGTTCATATCCATCTACGTGGCCATTGCCATGCGCACCAACGCCACCCAGCCCTGCTTCGGCATGCACCCGGCGCTGATATGGGTCATAGCGGTCGCGGCCGGACTTTGCCACGCCATTCAGGCGGCGATGGCCGACCATCTGCGGCAGTTTCATCTCTTTTTCGTGAAAAAGAACTTTCCGGCCGAACTCGACGATTCCGCCTCGCTCAAGGCGCAGTGCGACAAACTGCCCCGCAACAGGTTCTTCCAGCGGGCGATTCTCGGCGTTTACTACGTCTACACCCGCACTCAGGAGCGCATCACCCCCTCCATGCAGCGGCTCATCGGCCGCATACGCCGCGATTATCCCGACGGCGACATTCCCGCTCCGCTTGCCGAGCGCATACGCCTGTCGACGCTCCCCCTGTGCAAATGGGAAAACTTCCTGACGTTCAACTGGCGCTCAATCACTCTGTTTGCCTCGGTCATAGCCGGTTATCCCTATCTCTACTTTCTGGCTGAGCTGACGGTATTCAATGCCGTCCACCTTTACATGCTGATTACCCACGAGCGCATATGCCGCCGGCTGCTTTGACGCAATCCGTTAGATGTATCATCCGGTTTTGTAGATTTCGGCTATCATCAATTTTCCGTAGATTTGATGCTGTCGCCGCCCTTATTGAAGAAACCATCGTAAGATAAATCTTCGTCAATCTCAGGCCAGTGAATACCAAAATGTGACAAAACGTAATTGTTCTTTTGGTCATCGGTCGCATTAAAAAGACGGGAATAATCGGCAAAGCGCTCCTTGGCTCTCCTTCCGTCTTTCAATTCTATCCAAACGGCGGAGTCGCTGATCCACACTTTTGAAACAAGATTCCTGTTCATTTGCTACTGACTCCAAATATACTGTAAATATTTGAAATAAAAAAAGCAGATTTGGAATTGATTCCGAATCTGCCGTCGGGTGGAGTATAGCGGACTCGAACCGCTCACCTCGACACTGCCAGTGTCGCGCTCTAGCCAGATGAGCTAATACCCCATGCTGTTTTCTGTTTTGCGCTGCAAAGGTAGGGACTTTTTTTGAGGTGTGCAAGTTTTTGAGGCAAATTTTTATATTTTTATGAAAATTTTTTGGCGATACAGGGTCTGCAGAATCAGGAAAAGGATAAGGAAGTTGCCGAAAGTGAGCAGGGTAGGATACCACTGCTCGAGGTGAGGCTGCAGGCCGTAGGTCAGCGAGTGAACCACGCCGCGGAAGTTCACCACCTCGCCGATGCAGTAGGCCGTGATGGGGTTCATGCCGTAGATTTTGAGCCAGTTGAGGCCGCGGGTGTGGCCCGACGCGTCGACCCACCAATAGGTGACGGCCATGAGCAGGAAGCAGATGCCGCCCGAGAATAGGGTCATCGATGAGGTCCAGAGGCGTTTGATTATGGGCTCGAATTGGCCGGCGAGCAGACCGGCGCCGGTCAGGCCAATACCACAGGCGGCCAGAATGAGGGCTATGCGGCGGCGAGGCATCCCGCTGGTGTTTCGCATGAGTTGGCCGGCCAGGGCGCCGAGCATCACTGTGGCCCCGAATGTGAGCGAGCTCCACACCCATGTGTAGGTAAGGTCGCCGCGGAAGTCGGCGAGGATGATGCGGTCCACCTCGAAGGCGAAGCTATGGCCGTGGGCATAGCTGCCCCATAGGGCCATCGGCACCGAGTAGACAATCATGAGCAGCAGGGTGAGGACTATCTGCCAACGCAGGGAGCAATGAAGCAGGATTATGGCGGCGATGAGATAGCCGGCGGCGATTGCCTGGAGGGTGTTGTTGTAGATGCGGAGCGTTTCGGCCGAGAATCCGAGCAGATTGCCCTGCACTATCATGCCGAGCAGAAAGAGCAGGATTACGCGGCGGGCAATGCGCCGGTAGACGGGGTGCAGGCTGCCGGCCTGGCGGTATCTGGCGAACGAGAACGGCATGGCGGCGCCGGTCATGAATAGGAACAGGGGCATGACGATATCCCAGCAGCGGAATCCCTCCCACACTTCGTGGTCGAGCTGATGCATGAGCGACCGGTACCAGCCGGCGTCGTAGACCGAACCGATTGATATGAGCACGGGTTGAAGGAACAGAAGCATGAACAGGTCGGCTCCGCGAAGAATGTCGAGCGAGGCAAGGCGGCCGGAGGTGTTTGGCTGTGGGGTCATGGCTGGGGTGTGGCTGTTTTTTTTGATTCCTGTGGCAAATATAGCAATTTATCGGCAGAACATTGCAAGGTTTACCGGCGTTTTATAGGAAACCTACTACTATGAATCTCATGCGAAAACTATTTATTGCTTTATTTGTCACGTTTATTGGCGCCACCAAGGCGTTGGCGCAGTGCTCTCCGGCGATGCCCGACACCCTGGTGGTGGCCCCAGCGGCCCCCGCAGCCCCCGCGTTTACCTACAACGCATATAAGCCGGTGGCCAATACCATATATGCCTTTCCTGAGCTTAACACCAACCTGGGCTTCAGTCATCCCGACTGGAAGCGGATGTGGATTAACACGGGGGTGCTGAGCGGCGCTTACGTGGCCGCGCTGTTCACTCTCGAAATGCTCCCTGAGGATGCTACCAACTGGAACCGTGCGGAGTTTCACGACGTGCCGCTGGGCGTGCGCTGGCGCAAGCACGTGCTTGAGGAGGGTCCGGAATGGGATCACGACGATCCGATGTTCAACATGATACTGCACCCCTATGCCGGGGCAGCCTATTTCATGGCTGCGCGTTCGTGCGGGTTCAGCTTCTGGGGTTCGATGCTTTACAGCACCTGCATATCCACCATTGCCTGGGAGTTCGGCATCGAGGCGTTTATGGAGCGTCCGTCGT
>CAYUFQ010000013.1:0-19343 GCA_964444045.1 uncultured Bacteroides sp. | reverse complement strand
ACATTCTTGACGAATCATTGAAATTTACCAGATTTCGCAATGTCAAGAAAGAGCGCCGAGTAAACGCATCCTAATTATGTCGGTTGCAGCCCCGCCCGCATTGCCCCGTGACCGGGCCTCTGCTTTGGATGGCGGTCTGCGACCGCAAAGTTACAATAATATTTTCATTTCACAAATTCTGATTCCGGCGCGGCGGTCAACTTTTTGGGGTGCGGGGCGGTTATTATTGGTAGATATGGAAAACACACTGACAATTACAAATGTAGGGCAACTGCAGTTTCGCGACATCACGGCGGCTGACTTTGCCGATATAACGCGGTATATGAATCTTACCGACAGCCGCACGTGCGACTACACTCTCGGCGGCATAGCGCTATGGTCCGACCATTTTAACTATAAGATGGCCATGGCCGACGACACTCTGTTTATCAGCGGCGGCCGGGAGGATAATCTGTCGGTAACGGCGTATGCGTTGCCTTTGGGCAGTTCGGATTTTCACGCATCGGTTGCGCGGCTGCGCAGTGCGGCCGACCGCCCTGTGTGGTTCTCGGCCATTCCCGAAGACCGTCTGCACCTGTTTGCCTCCGAGCCGTCGGTTTCGGTGGCCGAGCTGGGGCGCGAGTGGAGCGATTATCTCTACGACATTCATGCGCTGGCCGGGCTAAGCGGCGGTGCAATGAAAAAGAAGCGCAATCACGTTAACCGGTTTCTTGCAGACCATCCCGATGCCGAACTGCGCGGCCTCGATGCGGCGAGCCTCGAGCGGTGCAGGGCTCTTGTGGAGGCCTGCGGGCATGACGGCACGCCGACGGGACGGTCGGAATTCGATGCGGTGATGACGATGCTCGACCGCTGGGCCGATTATGTTCCTTTCTTTCGCGCGGCCGTGCTTACTGCCGGCAATGAGCTGATGGGCTTTACCGTTGGTGAGATAAAAGGAGACACGCTCCATGTTCACGTGGAGCGTGCCAATCACTTGGTTGCCGGGGCAAACGAGGCGCTGACCTCGATGTTTGCCGCCGAAATGTGCAGGCTTCAGCCGCGGCTGCTGTATGTTAACCGTCAGGACGATGCCGGCGATGCCGGTATGCGCGCCTCGAAAGAGAGCTGGCGCCCCTTGCGGCTGCTGCCTAAGTTTAATGTCAGAGTGGGTTAGAGGGCCGAGAGGCTTTCTTCCTGCAGCATGCGCGAGTGGGTGGTGTCGTAGGCGCTGCGCGGATATTTGGTTTCGATTTCCTTGTAGATTTTGGCGGCTTCGGCATGCTTGCCCTGCTCGCTGAGAATCACGGCCTTCTTGGTCAGGAAGTAGGGCATGAGCTGGGGGTTTTCGTCGCATTCGTCGATTGCGTCGTCGAAGGCTTCGAGGGCTTCGTCGAGTTTGTCGAGGTTAACGAGGCAGTCGCCCTTGATGCCGTAGGCCAGCGCGGCCACCACTTCGTCCTTGCCGTCGTAGTCGCTGATGAGGTCGAGGGCCTTCTGATAGTCGCCGAGCTTGTAGGCATAGACGGCGCTCATGTATTTGGCGCGGTTGGCGGCGTCGAACTTATAGTTCATGGCCACTTCCTCGTAGCCGGCCATCAGGGTTGAGTCCGATGCCTGGTTGAAGGCCTGCATGTCGACCGGTGCGATTGCTTCGTGGCCTTTCTGGTTGGCGGGATTCTTGTATGCGAAGATATATGACAGCACGCCAATGGTGATTACGGCAACGCCACAGCCTGCCCACGCAAGGATTTTGCCGAGGCGGGCGCTTGATTTTGCAGCGGCTTCTTCTGACTCAACTGACGGGAATTGTTCTTTTGTCTTCATTGCTTTTTCAGATGATTTTTAGTTATTTAGTGGCGCAAATTTAGCGTATTTCCGCCAATTCTCCAAATAAATTCGGGAGAATTGGCGGAAACGGAGCGTAAGTTGCTTGTAATCAGAATACGGCTACCTTGCGCGAGGCTTTCGCTCCCGAGGGGAGGGTTACCTGCAGCATGTAGACGCCCGGAGTGAGCGGCGAGTCGGAGTTGACCGAGGCGCCGGCCATGTTGAACACGCGCGCCGAGCGCACGGCTGTGTCAACGGTTATGCGGCGGTCGGGGGTGACGGTGTAGCGCACGGCGTCGGGGCCCTCTTCGGCTGCTATGGCGTTGATCCCGGCCGATTCAAAGGGCTTTGAGTCGCCGGCATTGAGCACGTAGTTGTCGCGCGGGTCGGTTTTGTTGATGCGGTGCAGGAAGGATACCACGTGGCAGTTTTCGGCATTCCAGCCGTTGGCGAGCTTCACTTCGGGATAAGTGACGGAGTATGAGCCGTCGGTTCCGATTTCAACGAGGTCGCCGAGCGAATTGGTGCAGAGGTTGACGCGGATTACTCCGTTGTGGCGATACGTGTCGTAGAGGTCGGCGGGCGAGTCGGGGTCTCTGTCGTAGTCCACTCCCGACTGCCAGTAGTCGCCCGAGGTGCCGCGGGGAATGTTGTCCTCGACCAGATAGGTCGACAGATACACCTTGCCGTCGGAAATCTTGTCGCCGAGGCTCATGCGGCCGCTCACGGTCACCGACAGGGAGGTGCCGTTTTGCTCGGTGGCCACGTTGACCGAGGCCATTGCCGGAATGTTGTTGGCCTGGGTTATGTATTCGGTATAGGGCTCTACGTCGGCCGTGCGGGCGCCGATCATCACCGTCACCTGCCCGGGCAGCACGGTGCGGTCATAGGTGGCATAGGGGTTGCCCGACGGGCCGAAGAACATGTATTCCAGGTCTTTGTCGACCTGCTGGGTGAATACGTCGTACTTGAATCCGCTGTGGTGGGCAACGAATACGTGGGGCTGGCCGAACGCTTCGCGGCCTTTTTCGAGGAAGTAGGCCATGAAGGGGCAGTTCACGCAGTCAAGGCTGGTGTATTCCTCGATAAGAGGCATGCGGATGAAGTTGTCTTTCGACACGTAGATGCGCGTGGTCGAGTAGTGGGCCGGGGCAGCTTCGGCTCCGTTGATGGCGGTGACCGAGGCGGTGAGGGGCACGTCGAGCCCCTCTTCCTCGCCCATGTGTATGTCGGCGGGAATCATTGCGGAGCCGAAGGGCTTTATGGGCTCGTCGAGGGTCAGGGCGTAGTTGCGCGCGGGCACTGCCGTGCTGACGGTGAGTGCCGAAACCGGCTCCGACGAGAAGTTGTGGACGTAGAATGCGCCTTCAAACGGTTCGTTGGGGGCCACGATGCGGGGAGCCTTCGATGCATGGGCGGCGGCTCCGGGGGTGGCGAACACGTTGCCCGAGGGGTCGGAAACGATGGCCTGCACCAGCAGGGTGCCGCGGTTGGTCACTTCTTCCCACAGGCCGCGGTTTGCGTTGACGTAATAGCCGCCGGTAACCGAGGCGTCTTTATACGACACGAGCGGAAGCGACTGCGGGCCCTGGAGCTCAAACACGCGGTAGCCCACGTAGACCGGCTCGGTGCCGATGGTGTAGGGGGTGTCGAACATCACCTCGTTCCAGCCTTCGGTGAAGTTGACGGTTTTGCGCATGGGCTCGGCATCGAGCGTGCCTTCGTAGAGGTTGACCGTTGAGTAGCCCTTGATTTTCTGCTTGTAGTCGGTGCGGAGATAGCAGCGCACGCCCACGATCTGGCAGCCCTGCATCCGGGCGAAGTAGGGGGTGGTTTCGGGGTCGAGCCTGATGGCACACTCCATATACATGTTTTTGCCTGAGCCCTGGGCTGAGATTTCTTCGTTGGCGACTTCAAGCGGAGCGAATCCCAGATATCCTATGGTCTGGGCCGACGCTGCTGCCGGAACGAGCAGCAGCGCGGCCAGGATTTTCTTTGTCAATACGTTCATTTTACGAGCACTTTAGATGTGAATTGGCCTTTGCCCACTACGTAGAGGCCGGCGGGCAGCGAGCGGTTGGCTACCTGAGTGCCTGAGATGGTGTAGACGCGCACACCGTCGGTCGAGCCGTTGATGGTGATGGTGCCGTCGGTCACTGCCACTTTGGCGTCAGATGCTCCCTCGAGCGTGATTTCGTGAATCGACGAGAGGCCGAAGGCGGCTTCGGCGCAGTTGATTACCTGGCGCGAGAAGCGGGCGTTGTTTTCGCTGCGGTGCAGCAGTGCGACCACGTGCATATCCTCCTGTTTCCACTCTTCGGGGTCGATTTCGGTCACGTAGGTGCGCGAGTATGAGCCGTCGCCGTCGAGTTCGTCGCCCCAGATGGGCACGGGCTGCTGGCGAATCAGGTTCTGATGGTGGTAAACGCCGCCATAGGCCTCCTGCTGATTGGCGTCGGCCCAGTCCTGAGCGGTGCTGGCCACGTTGTCTTCAAGCAGGTAGACGGTGAGTTTGAGCTTTTCGCCCTGGGGCAGCACTCCGGGCTCGATGAAGCCGTCGACGTTGATTGTCAGTTCGGCCTTGTCGGCATCGTAGCTGTTGTTCACCTTAATGTTGGCGAAAGTGGGCACTGCCAGGGCTTCGTCGTAAACGGCCACGGCGTAGGGGGTGGGGGTGAGAATCGAGAATGCTACCGTCTGAGCGCTGGATACCAGCGAGTTGGCGCTCTGGAACGAGCGGTCGAGTGTCATCGACGGCATCTGCACCTGGGTCAGGTCGCCGTCGGCCATATCGACGAGCATGCGGGTGTCTTCGTCGTCGCGGGTCATGAACTGGTCGTTCAGGTGGTGGCACACTACCGACATCTGGTCCTTATAGTCTTCGTAGACGCCCATGAAATATGCGTCGTAGTAGAGCACGTTGTAGTGGCTGCCTTCCGAGCCGAAGTATTCGAGCAGCGGGCGGCGGGTGTATTTGCCGGCAACGCTGCCGGGCACGGTGAGTATGGGCAGGGTGGCCGACGTTTCAATGCCGTTGTCCTTGCCGTTTACCTGCACGATGCTGACGGTGGTCTCGCCTGAGCCGAGCACGGCCACGGGCACGCTTACCTTCGACGAAGCGTTGGGCTTGATGGCCGACGAAAGGCTCACGGTGTGCTTCTTCTCCTTGTCGCCGCAGGTGTATTGCAGGCGAATCTTGGTGATGTCGTTCGAGCCGCGGTTGGCCACTGTCATCAGGCCGGTGCCGGTGACTCCCTCCTTGTATATCTCGGGGGCCACGATGCTCGTGATTTCGGCGCGGTTGGTTATGTCGTTGTCAACCTCTACGATGGCCACAACCATCAGGGCGCCGTAGATTGAGCTGACGTCTTCCCACTCATAGGTGCCGTCGGCCTGCTTGAATTCGTCCTGGGTGATGTAGAATGAGTTAGCGGGGCGGGTGTTCAGCCACGAGTGAGGAATGCAGTAGGTCTGGGCCTTGGTGTTGACGTGATAGCCGATAATGATGTTTTCGGGGTTTTCGGAAATCTCATAGGGGGTGTCGAACGTGAAGGTGTTCCAGCCGAACTTCGCGGTGCCGGTTTTCTGCACTTTGTTTTCGGCATCGAGGTTGCCTTCGCGTATAAACATGTCGACCTTGCCGCTCTGATACGAGCACGACCAGCCCATGCGCAGGCCCACTATGCGTCCGCCGGCATAGGTCTGCATGAGGTCGGGGGTGAGTATGGCGGCAACGTAGACCGATGCGTCGTTGTCGGTGGCGAGGCCGTCGTAGGCATAAATCTGTTCCTGCGTGCTGGCATAGCCGATGTCGATGGTTGAGCCTGCTGCGGAGGCGGTTGCGGCGGCTCCGGCAATCAGTATGGAGGCGAGCAATCCGCGCAGCAGTTTCGAAAGGAGTAGATTTTTCTTCATTCTGAAAAATGTGGTTAGATTTGATTTAAATTTTAGATACAGATACGCAAAGATAATGCTTTTTTTTAAAACAACAGCCATTGCGGCTAAAAATGCGCGGTTTTTGTTTTTGAGTGTCTGAAAAAATGCGTAACTTTGTGGGGATATGAAGAAGAAACTGGTATTTTTGACAGGGGCCGGAGTGAGCGCCGAGAGCGGCATAAGCACGTTCAGAGACGCCGACGGCCTGTGGGAGCAGTACCCGGTCATGGAGGTCTGCTCGGCCACCGGGTTTGCCCGGAATCCGGAGCTGGTGCATCGCTTCTACAACGAGCGGCGCCGCCAGCTGACGCAGGTGGAGCCCAATGCGGCCCATCGCGCCATCGCCGCCCTTGAGCGGCATTTCGACGTCAGGGTGATTACGCAAAACGTCGACAATCTCCACGAACGCGCCGGCACGCCCGTTGACCACATAATCCATCTTCACGGCGAGCTGATGAAGGTGCGCGCCGTCAACGACGACAGCATGCTCTTCGAGCTGACGGCTCCTGATCTCGACACCTCTCCCGCCACCGTTATCAACGGCTATCGCGTCAGGCCCCACATCGTGTTTTTCGAAGAGCCGGTGCCCATGATAGAGCCGGCGGCCGAAATCGTGGGCCGGGCCGATATCCTGGTGATAGTGGGCACGTCGCTCAACGTCTATCCTGCCGCCGGGCTGATTCACTATGCCCGCCCCGGCATACCCGTTTACTATATCGACCCCAGGCCTGCGGCCGTGAGCGGCCGGGTGAGCGTCATAGCCCTGCCGGCCACTGCGGGAATGGAAGCCCTGACTAAAGAATTGCTCGGATTATGACCAAGGAACAGTTGCCCTCGCCGTTTTATATCGTTTATGAAGAGAAGCTGCGGCGAAATATCGAATTGATTCAGCGGGTGGCCCGCGAGGCCGGCGTTGAAATTATCATGGCTTTCAAGGCCAACGCCTTGTGGCGCACGTTTCCGATATTCCGTGAATACGGCGTTTCGGCCACCGCCAGCTCGCTCAACGAGCTGCGCCTGGCGCTCGAGGAGCTCGGGCGGCCGGTCCACAGCTATTGCCCGGCCTATACCCCCGCCACCATCGGCGAGTATCTCGACGGGTCGACCCACATAACCTTCAACTCGCTGAGCCAGGCCGAGCGCTTTCTGCCCGAGGTGAAGGCGCGCGGCGGCAAGGTGTCGGCCGGCCTGAGGGTGAACCCTCATTGCTCGGTAATCGAGACCGACATCTACAACCCGTCGCTTCCCGGCTCGCGTTTCGGCGTCAGCGCCGGCGACATGCCCGCGCGGCTGCCCGACGGAATCGAGGGATTTCATTTCCATGCCTTGTGCGAGAGCGGCGCCGACGACCTGGCCAAGGTGCTGGCCGCCTTTGAAGAGCAGTTCGGCCGGTTTCTGCCCCGGCTCAAGTGGGTCAACATGGGGGGCGGCCATCTGATTACCCGCGAGGGCTACGACATTGACCGCCTCATAGCCTTGCTGCGCGACTTCAGGCAGCGTTATCCCAATCTGAGCGTAATTCTCGAACCGGGCTCGGCCTGGACCTGGCGCACCGGCGATTTGATTGCCGAGGTGGTTGACGTGGTGGAGAATCAGGGAATCAAGACGGCGATAGTCGACGTGAGCTTCGCATGCCATATGCCCGACACTCTCGAGATGCCCTATCAGCCGGCCATCACCGAGTCGACCCCCGGCGGGGCTTATTCCTACCGGTTGGGCGGCAACTCGTGCCTGAGCGGCGACTACGTGGGCTTCTGGGAGTTCAGCGAGCCGCTCCGGCCGGGCCAAAGGCTCACACTCGAGGATATGAACCACTACACCACGGTGAAGACCACCATGTTCAACGGCATCAGCCATCCGGCCATAGTGCTTTGCCGCCCCGGCGGGGAGTGCGAGGTGCTGCGCGAGTTCACCTATGCCGACTATAAATCACGCATGAGCTGATGAAACCGTTTTTTTCCGTCATAGTGCCCGTCTATAACCGCCGCGATGAGGTGGCCTCCCTGCTGCAGAGCCTTGCGGCGCAGACGGTGCGCAACTTCGAGGTGGTGATTGTCGACGATGGTTCCACCGACCCCTGCCGGCCTGAGTGCGAGCCTTATGCCGGCATGGTGCGCTACTTCTGGAAGGAAAACGAAGGGCGCTCGCCCGCACGTAACTACGGCATGGAGCGCGCCGAGGGCAGCTACTTCGTGTTTTTCGACTCCGACTGCGTGATTCCCCCCGGGTATTTTCATACTCTTGCCGAAGAGCTCGGCGGGCACCCCATTGACTTCTACGGTGGCCCGGATGCCGCCCATGAGTCGTTCACTCCGCTGCAAAAGGCCATCAACTTCGCAATGACCTCGTTTCTGACCACAGGCGGCATACGCGGCGGCAAGATGCAGCTCGAGCAGTTCAAGCCGCGCACGTTCAACATGGGCTTCAGCCGCGCCGTCTACGAACGGGTGGGGGGCTTCCGCGAGATGTTTTCCGAAGATATCGACATGTCGCTGCGCATCAGTCAGGCCGGTTTCGGGCCCGTGTTGCTGCGCAGCTGTCCGGTATATCACCGGCGCAGGGTCGACTTCGGCAAGTTTCTGCGCCAGGTCTTCGTGTTCGGCATGAGCCGCATCACTCTGCAGACTCTCTATCCCGGTTCGCTCAAGCCGGTTCACGTCCTGCCGGCGCTGTTCTTGCTCGGCTCGGTGGCGCTTGTGGCCCTGGGCGTGTTTGTCAGCCCGTGGTGGCTGCTGCCGCTCGGAGTCTATCTGCTCGCCCTCTTTGTGGCCGCGCTGAGCTCCACCCGCTCGCTCAAGATAGCCCTGCTGGCCGTTCCCGCCTCGCTCATACAGCTCTATGGCTACGGAGCCGGATTCATCAAGGCCGCGGTGACCGGCCGCAACCAGGCCGCCGAAATCCGCCTTCGCAAAGGCAAATAATATAATCCATAACAACGTAACCGAATGATACTCCGCCATTTTGCCGACGACGATAAGCCGCGCGAAAAGGCTATGACGCAGGGCGTGGGGGTGCTCACCGACGCCGAACTGCTGGCCATATTGCTGCGCACCGGAGTGAAGGGCAAGAACGTAATCGAAGTGTCGCGCGAGATTCTGGCCAACTACGGCAACGACCTTGCGCGCCTGGCCAAGGCCTCGCCGCGCGAGCTGGCACAAATCGTTTCGGGCATCGGCCCGGCCAAGGCCATCACCGTCATTGCCGCCCTTGAGCTCGGCTCGCGCTGCCGGGGCGCGTCGGCGCGTGAGCGGCTGCAGATGACCTCGAGCACCGCCATCTACGCCTATCTGCGCGAAAAGATGCAGGACCTCGACCACGAGGAATTCCGCGTGGTGATGCTCAACAGGCGCCTCGGCGTGGAATTCGACGAGCGGATATCGAGCGGCGGCATGGACGCCACGGTGGTAGATATGCGCATGCTCATGAAGCGGGTGCTCGACGCGCGCGCGGCGGCCATAGCCGTGGCCCACAACCACCCCTCGGGGGCGCTGACCCCGTCGGTGCAGGATAATAAGCTCACCGGCCGCATCAAGGAGGCCTGCGGCCTGTTCGACATTCAACTGGTTGACCACCTCATAATCTCGCCCACAGGCTATTACTCGTATGCCGACAGCGGATGCCTGTGATTTGTTTAGCATTTTTATGATTTTTTTGCTAACTTTGGCGGATTGAAACCTCACGCTGAATAAACCAATCAACTATTTAGTATAAAATTAAATCTATGAGATTCAAGTGTTTAATGCTCCTGATGCTCATTGCGGTGATTCCCGCGCTGGCGCAGAACGCGTCGGTTGGCGGCACTGTGGTCGATGCATACACGGGCAATCCGCTCTCCGGCGCCACCGTGATGCTGCGCCAGCAGGGACTGCGGGCCGTGACCGGTCCTTCCGGAAAATTCTCCATTTCAAATGCCAAGGCCGGCGCTGACGAAGTGATGGTCATGGCGTTCGGCTACAACGACGGCGAAGTCGCCGTCAGTCTGATCAACGGCAAGAGCGTTGACCTCGGCATCATCAAGCTGAGCAACTCCGACGTGCTGACTGACTATTACGACGATCAGCAGGATATGCTCTTTGACGAGCAGGCGCTCGACGATGAAGCCTCGACCGCGCAGAGCATCAACGCCCTGACCGGCGCAAGCGACAACATCTACTATAATGCGTCGAACTATAACTTCTCGACCATGTATTTCCGCTTCCGCGGCTACGATTCATGGTATCAGACCACCTACATCAACGGCATCGACATGAACGACCCCATCCGCGGCCGGTTCAACTACTCGAGCCTCGGCGGCATGACCTCGCGCGCATTCCGTAACCGCACCACCACCATTGGCCTCGGTGCGGCCGACTATGGCTTCGGTGCCGTGGGCGGTTCGAGCAACATATCTACCATCACCTCCGACTATGCCCCCGGCTTCAACGGCTCGCTGGCCTATACCAACTCAAACTATATGCTGCGCGCCATGGCCACTTACTCCACCGGCATCAATTCAAAGGGCTGGGGTGTGACCGTCAGCGCCATTGGCCGCTATGCCAACGAAGGGGTGATCGAAGGCACGTTCTACAATAGCGCCGGCCTCTTCCTGAGCGTTGAAAAGGTGTTCAACCCCAACCACTCGCTCACGCTCACCGCCTATGGCGCCCCCACCCAGCGCGCAACGGCATCGGCATCTTATCAGGAGGCATATGACCTGGCCGACAATAACCTCTACAACCCCAACTGGGGCTGGTATGACGGCAAGAAGCGTTCGGCCCGCATAGTCGAGAGCTTCGACCCCACCGCCATGCTCAACTGGATTTACAAGAACAACCGCGGCACCACCGTCAACACCGGCCTGATGTTCCGCAATGTCTACTACAGCTCGTCGGCCCTTAACTGGTATAACGCCCTCGACCCCCGTCCGGACTACTACCGCAACCTCCCCTCCAACTTCGTCGACGAAGACGCTCCCGCAGCTCAGGTTGAGTTTATCGAAAACCTGTGGCGCACCGACGAAAACGTGCGCCAGCTCAACTGGGGCCGCCTGTATCGCACCAACGAGCTCAACAACCTGGCCAACATTGACCGCACCGACGCCAACAAAATCGGCTCGAGCTACATTCTTGAAAACCGCGTGAGCAACAGCCTGCAGGTGCAGTTTGCCAGCAACGTCAACCATCGCCTCAACTCAACCATGACGCTTCAGGGCGGCGTAAGCGCCGGCTACACCAAGGCTTCGTACTACAAGACCGTCCGCGACCTGCTCGGCGGCGAATTCTGGACCGACGTTGACCCCTTCTCCGACCGCGAGGTGACCATCGCTCCCGAAAAGCTGCAGAACGACCTCGACAACCCCAACCGCCGCGTCTACAAAGGCGATAAGTTCGGCTACAACTACGAACTCCACGCCACCAAGGCCACCGCATGGATTCAGAATCAGATTACTCTGCCGCAGTGGGATATCAACTACGGCATGAACCTCACCTACACTCAGTTCCACCGCTACGGCCATATGCGCAACGGCCGCTCGCCCGAAAATTCCAAGGGCCACGGCAAGACGCTCCATTTCAACGACGCCGCCTTCAAGGCCGGTGCCACCTATAAAATCAACGGCAGCAACTACCTGATGGCCCATGCCGAATACGGCAGCAAGGCTCCGCTGATCGAGAGCGTCTACATCTCGCCCCGCATCAAGGACGACGTGATCAACAATCCGCAGAGCGAGCGCATCCTTGCCGCCGACCTGACCTACGGCTTCAACTACCGCAAGTTCCGCGGCAGCATCACCGCCTACTGGACCGGATTCTACGGCGGCACCGAGCGCACATCGTTCTACGACGATAACGTATCGGCATTTACCAACTATGTTATTTCCGACGTGCGCCGCGAAAACAAGGGCATCGAGCTGGGTCTGGCCTACAAAATCACCCCCTCGCTCACCGCAACCTTTGCCGGCACCATCGCGTCTTACCGCTACAAGAACAATCCCGAGGGCACCCGTTCGTATGAAAACGGCCTCTATGACGACAAAACCCAGACCGTCTACCTCAAAAACTACCGCGTGGGCGGCACTCCCCAGCAGGCCTACTCGCTGGGCCTCGACTGGGCTGCTCCCAAAAACTGGTTCTTCGGCATCGACGCCAACTGGATGCGCGACAGCTGGGTGAAGCTCGCTCCCGTTTATCACGAAGAGATTCCCGGCCTTTGGGGCGCAAGCGGCATCACCTCCGAGCAGGACGTGATGAACCTCATAACCGACTTTGCGCGTCAGCAGAAGATGAACAATGCCTTCACCCTCAACGTGAGCATCGGCAAGGTGATTTACATTAACCGCAAGGTGTCGATGAACATCAACCTGAACGTCGACAACATCACCAACAACCGCAACATCATGCAGAACGCATATCAGCAGGGACGTATCGACAACAAGAACTGGAATCCCGAAAAGTATCCCAACAAATACACCTACGCCCAGGGCACAAAAGTGTTCCTCAACGTTGGCGTGCGTTTCTAACCCATAATCCACACCAAGCCTAACAATATAATATGAAAGTATTCAAATATCTGTCGGCGGTTGCGCTGGTCGGTCTGCTCAGTGCCTGCAACGAAGACCCGGAACTGCCCCCGGTGTATCAGTTCACGCCCAACACCTCCATTCTTGAACTGAAACAGGCTTACTGGCAGAGCGACGCCAACTACGTGTCGACCGTGGGACTGACCAACGGCGAGCACACCGTGATTCGCGGCCGCGTGATTTCGTCTGACGAGTCGGGCAATATCTACAAGTCGATGATGGTGAGCGACGGCACCGCCGCCATAACCCTTGCCATCAACAGCTACGACCTCTACAAGAGCTATGCCTACGGCCAGGAGGTAATCATCGATGCCACATATCTGAAAATCGGCGGCTACAACGGCCTGATGCAGATTGGCGGCGAAACCACCTCGGGAAGCAGCTCCGCCATGACCTTCATGGCCTCCGACTCGCTTGCCGTTCACGTGCACCAGTCGGGCGGCATCAACGCCGCTGCCGTGGAGCCGATACTCACCACCATCCCCGAGCTGACCAACGCAAAGGCCACTGCCGACGGGCTGATGGCATGGCAGAGCCAGCTCATCAAAATCGAAGGGCTGACCTTTGAAAACGCCGGACAGCAGTTCGCCCCCTCGCAAAACGAGAACCGCTACATGAAGGATGCGCAGGGCAACCGCATGAACCTGCGCTGCAGCAGCTACTCCGACTTCCACAACGAGATAATCCCCTCGGGCACCGGCTCCGTTACCGGCATACTGAGCTATTACGGCAGCGACTGGCAGATGCTGCTAATCGACCTCGACGGCCTTGAAGGCTTCACCTCCAACCCCGACACTCCCATCATTCCTCAGCCGGGCGACGGCGGCTCGTTCGATAAGCCCTACTCCGTCGATGAGGTGATTGCTCTCGGCAACCCCGGCTCCCCGGCATGGGTAGAGGGCAAGATTGTGGGTGTGATGAACTATATCGACGGCATCGGCAACGTGTTCTCGGCAACCGAGCTGACCACTAACTCCAACATTGTCATAGCCGCCACTGCGGCCGACTACGGCACGAACTACGTTGCCGTGCAGCTCCCTGTGGGCGACCTCCGCACCGGCCTCAACCTCGTTGACCACCCCGAAAATCTTGGCAAGGACGTCAAGCTCTATGGCTCGCTCGAGAAGTATTGCGGCGTGGCCGGCCTGAAGTCTGCCTCGGCTGCGGTGTTCGAGGGCAAGGAAATCGGCACGATGCCCGGCGGCAGCACAACCGGCGGCGACGCATATGTGCGCGCCACCTCGCTGACCTCAGGCGGCTCCTACCTGTTCTGGACCGACAATACCCTGGGCCAGGCAATGCCGTCGAGCTCCTACAGCTGGCTCACCGTGGCACAAAACGTGGCTCTCCAGGCCGACGGCACCCTCCAGGCCGACAGTGCCAACGCTTACACCTTCACCGAGACTCCCGAGGGCTGGACAATTCAGTCGGCCAACGGCGTTTACCTCTACATGCAGGGCACTTACAACAGCTTCCAGCTCGGCACCACCCTCGACGAGAGCAATGCCGCCTTCTTCTGGACGGTGACCCCCGCCGCCGACGGCCGCTTTGAAATCGTCAACAAGGCCAACGGCAAGATGATTCAGTATTCCGCGCAATATAAGTCATACGGCGCGTATACCGACCTCTCCACCGGCTCGAAGCCCTATCTCTATCAACCCGCCAACTAAATTAAATCATGAAGTTCAACATATTCAAATATATTGCCGCCGCGAGCGCCGCATTGCTCGGCATTTCGGGTCTGACGGGCTGTCAGGATAACTTTGACGATATGCCGTCCACCGCTCCCGAGGCCACCCTTCAGCCCAATCTCTCCATTGCCGAGTTCAAGGCCGAATTCTGGCAGGACGACAATAATTACTGCGTGGAGATTCCGGCGCGCGAGGACGGTAGCCACTACATCATCTCCGGCCGCGTAATCTCGTCTGACTATCAGGGCAACATATTCAAGTGCCTCTACATTCAGGATGGCACCGCCGCCCTGGCCATGAGCATCAACCAATATAACCTCTACATGGTCAACCGCGTGGGCCAGGAGGTGGTGATTGACCTCACGGGCATGTATGCCGGCAAATACAACGGCATGTTCCAGCTCGGATTCCCCTCGTGGTATGCCACCGACCAGTGCTACGAAACTTCGTTCATGGCCCCGGAGCTGTTTAACGCCCACGTGCAGTATAACGGCAACCCCGAGCCTGCACTGATTGACACCATTGTGGTGAGCAGTTTCAGCGACCTGTCGTCCGACGCCGCCGGCCTGCAGAAGTGGCAGGGTCAGCTTGTGCGCTTCAATAACTCCGTTTTTGCCAACGCCAACAACCCCGCCGACAATCAGCTCTGCAACGAATACCATTCGAGCGGCTATAACCAGTCGCTCCAGGTGTGCGACGGCAGCGGCGCCCTCAACGTGCGCACCTCGGGCTACGCCAAGTTCTGGAACATGAAGCTACCCGAAAAGGCCTGCGACGTAGTCGGCATACTCAGCTACTACGGCACCCAGGGCTGGCAGCTGCTGCTCAATGACGCCAACGGCATCATGAACGTGGGCAACCCCACCCAGCAGGGCACCCGCCAGAAGCCCTACGGCGTTGATGAGGCCATTGCCATGGCTGCCAACGGCGGCAGCGGCTGGGTCAAGGGCTACATTGTGGGCACCGTGGCTCCCGAAGTGACCGAGGTGACCTCCGATGCCGACATAGCATGGACGGCCCCCTTCGTGGTTGACAATACGCTCGTCATCGCTCCCGAACCCGACACCCGCGACTACACCAGGTGCATCGTCGTTACGCTGACCGAGGGCTCAAAGCTCTATGAACTCGCCAACCTGGCCGATAATCCCGACCGCCTGGGTCTGACCCTGAGCGTTCAGGGCCGTTTCAGCGAGGCTATGGGCATGGCCGCAGTGGCCGGCAATTCGGGCAATGCCTCTTCGTTCGACCTCGAGGGCGTTGAAGTCATCGACCCCGGCACCACCGTAGGCGATGGCTCCGAAGCCAGCCCCTACAACGTTACTCAGGCAATCGCCCTTGGCAATCCCGGCACTTCGGCATGGGTTACCGGCTACGTTGTGGGCGTGTTTAACTACGACAATAACTCCAGCCTCGAAACCACAGTGCCCACCACCGTCGAGACCTGCATAGCCATCGCAGCCTCGCCCGACGTTACCGACAAGACACAGACCGTGTGCGTGCAGCTGCCTGTGGGCGCCGTGCGCACTGCACTCAGCCTCAAGGCTCACCCCGAATTGCTCGGCCAGGTGATAAGCGTTTACGGCAGCCTCGAAAAATACTTCGGCGTGGCCGGCGTGAAAAACACCTCCGACTATAAGGTCAACGGCGAAGGCGGCGGCGGAAGCGGTTCCGACCCCGTCACCCCCGGCGCCGGCGAAGGCAATGGCACCGAAGCGTCGCCCTATAACTGCGCCGCCGTTATCTCGCTCGGAAATCCCGGCACTAAAGACCAGTGGGTGAGCGGATATATCATCGGCGTAATCAACTACAGCAACAACTCATCGCTCGAACCGGGTGCAAGCACCAGCGTCAACACCTGCATAGCCATTGCCGACAGCCCCGACGAAACCGTCAAGGAGAACTGCGTGGCCGTGCAGCTGCCCGTAGGCGCCGTGCGCGATGCCCTCAACCTCGTGCAGAACCCCGGCATGTTGGGCAAGAAAGTGGCCTTGAAAGGCACTCTGACGGCCTACTTCGGCATTGCCGGCCTGAAAGAAACGTCGGCCTATACGCTGCTTGACGGCGAGGGCGGCGGTGGCGGCGGCGACACTCCCGCTCCCGAAGGGGGCACAAAGGAGCTGCCCTACACCGTTGACCAGGTGCTCACCCTCAATAACCCCGGCAGCGAAAGCTGGGTTGAGGGTTACATTGTGGGCTGGACCACCAACGGCACCTTCTCGGCCAACTTCACCGCCGAGGGAGCCGTGGCCGCCAACGTGCTCATAGCTTCATCGGCCGACGAGAAAGACCCGGCCAAGCTCGTGCCCGTGCAGCTTTCGAGCGGCTCTGCCGTGCGTGCCGCCCTCAACCTCGTTGACCATCCCGACAATCTCGGCAAGAAAGTCAAGGTGCTCGGCAAGCTCGAGGCCTACTTCAACAAACCGGGCGTAAAGTCCACCAGCGACTACGCCCTCTGATAAACGGAGTGGAGAGTGGAGAAGTGGAGAGTGGAGCAATCTGCACCCCACTTCTCCACTCTCCACTCTTCACTCTTCACTCTTCACTCTTCACTCTCCACTCTTCACTCTTCACTCTTCACTCTCCACTCTCCACTCTCCACTGATATGATAAATCTAACTCCTGTTTGCCGACCGTTTTTTGTGGCCCGGGCCAAGGCGCTGAGCCATCATGCCGACGACCTTGAGCGCACGCAGCGCCGTCAGCTCCGCGATTTGCTTCACGATGCCCGTTCAACCGAGATTGGCCGCCGCTATGGCTTCGCGTCGATGCGTGGCGCCGAGGAGTTTGCGGCGCGGGTGCCGTTGCGCCCCTATGAGGATATAAGGGGCGAGGTGATGCGCATGGTCGGTGGCGAGGCCAACGTGCTATGGCGCGGCGTGTGCCGGCGGTTCGCGCAATCGTCGGGCACGTCTGACGGGTTCAGCAAGTACGTGCCTGTGACCGACGACTCGCTCCGGCGCAACCACTTCCGCGGGTCGGCTTCGGTTGTGGCCGAGTATCTGAGGCTTTATCCCGACAGCCGGCTGCTCGGCGGCCGCGCGTTCATTCTCGGGGGCAGCTATGCCTCCACGCTTGCCGACACTCCGGCCGATGCCCGCATAGGCGACCTGTCGGCCCACCTGATTGATAAGATGCCTTTTGCCTCGGCAATGCTGAGGGTTCCGGCCGATCGCCGCGTGGCGCTGATGAGCGACTGGCGCGAGAAGCTGCCTGCGCTGGTGCAGGCCTCGATGCGGGCCGATGTGCGCTCAATATCGGGCGTGCCGTCGTGGTTTCTGACGGTGATTCGCGAGGTGATGAAGGCGGCGGGCGCGGAGAGTATCCATGACGTTTGGCCCAATCTGGAGGTGTTTTTCCACGGCGGCATCGCTTTCGGTCCATACCGCGCGCAATATGAGGCTATTACCGACCCACGGAAGATGCGTTTCCTCGAAACCTACAATGCTTCCGAGGGATTCTTCGCCGTGCAGGACCTCCGCAGCCCCGGGGCGATGTTGCTGCTGCCCGATGTCGGCGTGTACTATGAGTTCGACCCCATGGACGGCTCTGCCCCGGTCAAGGCGTGGGAGGTTGAGCAGGGCCGCGTCTATGCGCTGATTATCACCGCGCCCAACGGCCTTTGGCGCTATCCGATAGGCGACACCGTCAGGATTGAATCGACGGCTCCGCTGCGTATCTCCATTGCTGGCCGCACAAAGCTGTTTATCAATGCTTTCGGTGAGGAGGTGATGGTGCATAACACCGATGCCGCCCTCACGGCCACGTGTGGCCGGCTGGGCTGTTCGGCGGTTGACTACACGGCTGCGCCGGTCTATACCACCGACCGCGCGCGCGGGCGCCATCAGTGGCTCATCGAGTTCGACCGCGAGCCGGCCGACATGGCCCTGTTTGCCGCAGAGCTCGACCGCGAGCTCTGCGCCCAAAACAGCGACTACGCCGCCAAGCGCTCGGGCTCGATATTCCTCGACCCCCTCGAGGTTATCGCCGTGGCCCCGGGCACTTTCAACCGCTGGCTCGCCTCTACCGGCAAGCTCGGAGGGCAGCGCAAGGTGCCCCGGCTGAGTCCCGACCGCCGCGTCGTAGACCCGATTTTGCAAATGATAAGCTGACGGGTGCGTGGAATTTCAGGAAAATTGGCTATATTTGCGCCATAATTAAGAATTCAGCAAATGATACTTTTATCAATTTTCGATGCGGCGGCGCTCTACGATGTGGTTTATGACCATTTGCTGAGCGACGGGTATCTGTGGGTGTTCCTGTTCATGGTGATAGAAAGCTCGTTCATCCCCTTCCCGAGCGAAATCGTGGTGCCTCCGGCCGCCTACGTGGCCTGTCAGGCCGATTCGGGGCTCACGGTGGTGGGCGTCGGCGTTGCGGCAACAGTCGGAGCCCTTGTCGGTTCGATAGTGAACTATCTGCTGGCCGTGTGGATCGGGCGGCCGTTGGTATATAAGTTTGCCGGTAGTCGCCTTGGCTCGGTGCTGATGGTCACGCCCGACAAGGTGACGCGTTCCGAGGATTATTTCGCCCGGCATGGCGGCATATCCACTTTCATAGGCCGTCTGATTCCGGTGATACGTCAGCTCATATCGATTCCCGCCGGCCTGGCGCGCATGAATTTCGGCAAGTTCTGCCTGTTTACGGCCGCCGGTGCCGCCATATGGAATGCCGTGCTCTGTTGGCTCGGCGTTTTCCTGTCGGGATTTGTCAAGCCCGACGATTTGCGCGAAAAGGTGGAATACTATAACGAATATCTGTCGTATGCCGGCTATGCCATAGGGCTGATATGCGTAGGCTTCATCATATGGAAAGTGGTGCGCCACAAAAAAGAAACAACTCCAACCGCTAACGAAGAGAATAATCTATGAAAGTTGCCCCGTCATTGCTGTCGGCCGACTTCGGCCGGCTCGACCGCGACATCGAGATGGTAAATGAGTCGGAGGCCGCGCTGTTTCATCTCGACGTGATGGACGGCCGGTTCGTGCCCAATATTTCGTTTGGTTTCCCGGTGATAGAAGCCGTGAGCCGCCTGGCCAGGAAGCCGCTCGACGTGCACCTGATGATTGTTGAGCCCGACAGGTGGATTGAACGCCTGGCCGCTATTCCCGGAGTGGAATACATGAACGTGCATATCGAGGCCTGCGGCCACCTTCACCGCACGGTGCAGGCCATCAAGGCGGCCGGAATGAAGGCGGCCGTGACCCTCAATCCGGCCACACCCGTGTGTCTGCTCGAGGATATCGTGGCCGACCTCGACATGGTGTTGCTCATGAGCGTAAATCCCGGATTCGGCGGCCAGAAGTTCATTGAGCATACCCTCGGCAAGACGCGCCGCCTGCGCGAGCTGATTG
>CAYUFQ010000012.1:0-19931 GCA_964444045.1 uncultured Bacteroides sp. | reverse complement strand
AGTTTGGTGCGGCGGGGAATTTTTCGTATCTTTGCCGAAACTTAATTCTAAATCATAATAACCAATCAGAGTATGAGACTCATTATCGAACCCTCCTATGCCGACCTTTCACGCTGGGCCGGCAATTACGTGGCTGCTCAAATCAACGCCGCCAAGCCCACCGCAGAACATCCCTTCGTGCTCGGCCTCCCCACCGGCAGCTCGCCCCTGGGCATGTATCGCCGCCTCGTCGAACTGCACAAGCAGGGCAAAGTGTCGTTCAAGAATGTGGTTACTTTCAATATGGATGAATACGTGGGCATTCCCCGCGACCATGAGCAGAGCTACTGGACGTTCATGCACACCAACTTCTTCAATCATATCGACATTCCGGCCGAGAACATCAACTTTCTCAACGGCAATGCCCCCGACCCCGTGGCCGAGTGTGAGCGCTACGAGGCCAAAATCGCCTCCTACGGCGGCATCGACCTGTTCCTTGGCGGCGTGGGCCCCGACGGCCACATCGCGTTCAACGAGCCCGGCTCGTCGCTCACCTCGAAGACCCGCATGAAAACCCTGACCAAGGATACCATCATCGCCAACTCCCGTTTCTTCGACAATAACCTCGACCTGGTGCCCAAGACCGCCCTCACCGTAGGCGTAGGCACCGTGATGGCCGCCCGCCAGGTGCTTCTGATGGTCAACGGCCATAACAAGGCCCGCGCCCTTCACCACGGCGTAGAGGGGGGCATTTCGCAGCAGTGGACCATCTCGGCCCTGCAGATGCATCAGCATGCCATCATAGTTTGCGACGAAGATGCCTGCGGCGAGCTGAAGGTCGACACCTACCGCTACTTCAAGGATATCGAGGGCGCTAACCTCGACCCCGACACTCAACTCTGATTCTCCCGCCAGACCAACCATATTTCCCCGGTTGCGACGATGACGTAGCCGGGGGATTTTATTCCTCTCATCTACATTTATTTGCCATGAGCATGAAAAGACTCAGCAGATTGTGCTTTCTGCCGGCGTTGCTGGCAGCCGCGGCGGCGCAAGCCGTGATTCCGCAGCCGCAGACTATGGAGTGGGGCTGCGGGCGCGTGAGTGCCGACTCCGTGAAGTTCGTCCGCTCGGCCGACATTGCCCCCGAGGGCTACCGGCTGGTGGCCACTCCGGCCGAGGGAGTGGTGATTGAGGCGGCCGACGACGCCGGCGAGTTTTACGCCCTGCAGACCCTGCGCCAGCTCGCCGACTCGACCGGCACGCTGCCCGCCGTCAGCATAACCGATGCACCCCGCTTCGGCTACCGTGGAATGATGATTGACGTGAGCCGCCATTTCCGCTCGCCCGAGTTCATCAAGAAGCAGATTGACGCCATGGCGCGGCTGAAGCTCAACACCCTCCACCTGCACCTGACCGATGCCGCCGGATGGCGCCTGAAAATCGACCGCTATCCGCTGCTGGCCGGACGCGCCGCATGGCGCCTGGGCAACACGTGGAAGGAATGGGACGCCACAGGCCACCGCTACTCGTCGGAGGCTGACCCCGAGGCCTACGGCGGCTATTACACCCGCGACGACATCAGCGACATAGTGGCCTACGCGGCCGAGCGCCACATCACGGTGATTCCGGAAATAGAAATGCCCTCGCACAGCGAGGAGGTGCTGGCCGTGTACCCTCAGCTGGCCTGCCCCACCGCCCAGGGAGTGGCGAGCGACTTCTGCCCCGGCAGCGAAGAGACCTTTGAGTTTCTCGAAGGGGTGCTGACGGAGGTGATGGAGATGTTCCCGTCGAAAGTGATACACGTGGGCGGCGACGAAGCCCCGAAAACGGCATGGCACACTTGCCCGCAGTGCGCCAGACGCATGGCCGATGAAGGAATCGACAGCGTGGACGGCCTTCAGGACTACATGATGAGCCGCATAGGCCGCTTCCTGGCCGACAACGGCCGCACGCTCATGGGCTGGGATGAGATTACCGACGGAAACGTCGAGTTGCCCGACGATGCACTGGTGATGGTGTGGCGCGGCGAGCAGAACGGCCGAGGCCACAACGTCGTGCTGACCCCCGGACGCTACTGCTACTTCGACGGCTATCAGGATGCGCCCGACGGGCAGCCCGAAGCCATCGGCGGCTATCTGCCGCTGCGCAAGGTCTACTCCTACGAGCCCGACACGGTGTATGACCTGAACGTGCGCGGCATTCAGGGCAGCCTCTTCGCCGAATATATTCCCGAAGACTCCCATATGGAATATATGCTCTATCCGCGCATATTCGCCATAGCCGAACGCGCATGGAGCCCGAAAGAGCGCACTGACTACGCCGACTTCGCCAACCGCACGATAGCCCTGAGCAATGCCCTCAGAGCCGACGGCTACACGGTGTTCGACATCGCTACCGAGGCCGGCAACCGCCCGGAATCGCTCACGCCCGACGACCATCTGGCCAAAGGAGCCAAAGTGACCTACAATCTGCCCTACTGGAACCGCTATCCGGCCGGAGGCGAAGGCGCCCTGACCGACGGCGTGCATGGCGGATGGGCCTACTCCGACGACCTCTGGCAAGGCTTCCTCAACCACATGGACGTGACCCTCGACCTAGGCCAGACGGTGGAAGCCACCGAACTCTCGGCCGACTTCATGCAGATATGCGGCCCGTGGGTGTGGTTTCCGGTCGAAGTGAGCCTCTCGGTAAGCGCCGACGGCGAGCAGTGGTCAGAGCCTCAGCTGCTTACCCTCGAGCAGAACCGCACCGACAAACCCACGTTCCACACCTTCAGCTTCCCGCTGTCAACGCCCGCGCGCTACTACCGCCTGAAAGCGTCGGCACCCGAACCCGACGGCGCAGTTTTGTTCATTGATGAAATTTCGCTGAAATAATTTTGGCGGTTTACCAAAACCTTGCTATATTTGCACTGAAATATACAATTCACTTAATTTTCCAATTTCTAAAACTAATTATCCAACAATGGCTTACGTTATTACCGACAAGTGCGTGGCTTGCGGCACCTGCCTGCCCGAATGTCCCGTCAGCGCTATCTCCGAGGGCGAAATCTACCACATCGACCCCGACACCTGCATCAGCTGCGGCACCTGTGCATCTGTTTGCCCCTCCGAAGCTATCATCGAAGGCTAATAATCAGACACAACCCACTCAGTCAGGAGATAAACGGCCCAACCCCCGTCTATCTCCTGATTTGTAAAAACAACAAAGCATAGCCGTGAACAAGAAAGAAACATTTGACAAAATAGAATATGTGGTGGCCTGTGTCGGAGCATTCGCTCAGAAATATAGACTTTCCAACCCTCAGGCCTACGCATATCTGCGGCGTTTTTCCGGCATAGACTTTCTTCTTGACTGCTATGCCGCCGAACACACCCTGTCAATCGACGATGCAGTGTCCGACCTTCAAGTCATTTGCCAACGCGCAGGAGGTAAGGTATGACACGGCTCCTATATCACGGCTCTAACGTAGCCATTGAGCGAATTGACCTTTCATGCAGCAAACGCGGGAAGGATTTCGGACAAGGCTTCTATCTTAACGCCAACCCCGACCAAGCCATGACAATGGCCTTACGAACGACCCGACTTCTAAACGATGGAGCACCAACGTTGTCGTGCTTTGAATTTAATGAAGAAGAGGCTAAAGAGTCTGGGCTGTCAATAAAGTTTTTTTCTGATTATTCTGAAGAATGGGCCGAATTTGTGGTAATGAACCGCAAAAATGAGTCTGACGTTCCGGCACATCCATACGATATTGTAATCGGCCCAATTGCTGATGACACAGTTGGCGTTCAGATACGTCGCTACATAATGGGCTACCTGTCAGCATCCGCATTGGTCGAAGAATTGAAATTCCGAGGAGACCATGCCGTACAATATTTTTTTGGCACTCAAAGAGCCATTAAACTTTTAAAACGCATCGAATCATTATGACACAGGACATGCAGTTTCTAATCGAATGTCTTGCGGCAGAACTGGCAGAAATGCTTATGACTGAATATGGCTGGGATATACGCCGAGCCCTCGATGAGCTCTATGCATCATACACCTTCGAAAAGCTGAACGACCCCGAATGCGGTCTATACTATCAGGGAGCTGTCTACATATTTCAATTTCTCAAATCCGAAATCGAAACCGGCAAGGTAGCATAACGCAATCTCATGAAATTTATAAATCATGGATGCTCAAAAAGTTGACATGTTCATTCTGACAAACGGGAAGTATCTCCCGGAGGAAAAATTGCCACTTGTGCGTGAACTATTGCTGTTGATGGATGATTCAAAATGGCCGGTACTATCACTCATTCAGTTCAAAAGCCCTACTGCGGCACTTGTTCTTTCCCTCTTTTTCGGAGGCTATGGCATTGACCGCTTCTACATAGGGGATACAGGTCTCGGAGTTGGCAAATTGCTTACATGCGGCGGCCTCGGAATTTGGGCAATTATCGACTGGTTCCTGATTTATAATGCCACAAAAGAAAAAAATCTCATTAAACTTCAACCTTATCTTGTATAAAAAGCCATTGGTTATTTCAGCCATAGCGTATTTTGTTATAGTTGCATGGCTGATAACCGCAATGGCTCACGAGGGGCAAACGCATCTGACTGTTTGCCCCTCAAAGTTACTGTATCACATTCCATGCCCCGGATGTGGAATAACACGCGCCACAATTCTCATGTTCAAAGGAGACATTATCGGTGCCATCAGAATGAATCCCAATGTGATTTTCTGTATTCTATATCTTGTGGGTTATCCTTTGCTTGCAACCTGCCATATAATCCGTTGCAAACCTCTTATACCTCAAACCTACACCGCCTTGCTTGCCCTTTTAAAGCACAAGCCTATTCTTATCGGACTCCTCTCCGCCGAATGTGCTATCTGGATAAGCAACGCCATGAGAGGGATATGATATTCAGCAGAAGCCAGATAACAGCGTGAGGGCGCACGGATTGTGCGCCCTCACGCTGTTATCACCTTGTTTCCAAGGGGTTAGTGAGTCATGTGGAAGGTAAGGGTCGAGCCGGGGCGGATGTCGGAGTGGCGCAGGTAGGGGAGCGTGTAGGGGCGGCCGTCGAGGGTGACGGAGCCGATGTGACGGCTGTCGGCCGAAAGGCCCTCGGCCACGATGCGAAACGTTCCTCCGGGCAGGTCAATCTCCACCTCCGAGAGCTGCGGAGCGCCAAACCAGTAATGGCCCGATGCGGGTTCGACCTGATAGAAGCCCATTGATGAGAGAATGAACCAGGCCGACATCTGCCCGGCATCCTCGTTGCCTATGATGCCGTCGGGTTTGGTGGTGTAGAAGTCGTTGACCACGCGGGTAACGAGGTCGGCGGCACGGTTGCGCTCGCCCAGCATCGAATATAAGTATATCACGTGATGGCTCGGCTCGTTGCCGTGGGCATACTGGCCGATAAGCCCCGTGATGTCGGGCGAAACGACGTCGCCCGTCAGCTGCGAGTCGGCGGCAAAGAGCGCGTCGAGGTGCTGCAGGGTTGAATCGGGCGAACCGAAGAAGGCGATGAGGCCGTCGAGGTCGTGAGGCACAAGCCAGGTGTATTGCCAGGCATTGCCCTCGCAGTAGTCGTCGTCGCGGTGGTTGGTCGAGTTGGGATCGAAAGGCGTGCGCCAGGAGCCGTCGGCCATGCGTCCGCGGGCAAATCCGGTCGAGGGGTCGAGATAGTTGCGATATGAGTGGCTGCGCTCGGTGAAGATGCGGGCATTGAGGGTATCGCCCATAGCTTCGGCGGCACGTGCAATGGCTGCATCGGCAATGGCAAACTCCATGTCGTAGGCAATCGACTCTTTCATCGAATCGGAGGGGATGTAGCCATGGTCGAGGCGCAGGCCATAGCCGCGGCTGCGGTCGGTGGCAGTTTGCAGCAGGGCCTTGTAGGCGCGTTCGCGGTCAACTCCGGGCAGCTTCTTCACTATGGCGTCGGCCACGGGGATGATGCCCGGATTGCCCACCATGCAGTCGGTTTCGTTGCCCCAGAAGAACCATACGGGCAGACGGCCCTGCTGCTCGGCGATGTCGACCATCGAGTTAATCATGTCGGTGTAGCGCTCGGGCTGAATCACCGAAAGCAGCGGCATCTCGGCGCGATAGGTATCCCAGAGCGAGAACAGGGTGTAGTTCGGCGCTGACTTGGAGTGAATCGAATCGTCGGCGCCGCGATATGCCCCATTGAGGTCGGAATTGACATAAGGGGTGAACATCGAGTGATAGAGCCCGGTGTAGAACTTGGTGAGCATCGAATCGGAAGGCGCTTTGGCGCGGACTCGGCCCAGCTCGCGGTTCCAGCCGGCACGGGCGGCCACGCGCACCGAGTCGAAATCCCATCCGGGAATCTCGGCAATCAGATTGGCGCGCGCTCCGGCTTCAGACACGGGCGACAGGCCTACCTTGAGCAGCACCTGCTCGCCGGGAGCAGTGGCAAACGAGGCGCGGCCATACATGTCGTTGCCATGGAGGGAGAATCCGGTCATTGGTTTCGACAGTTCGGCCGAGAAGTACACCTTTTGATTCGGCGCCCACCCCTTCGAGAAACGATAGCCCTCGATGCGCACGCTGTCGACATGGGTGAACTTCACTTCGGTGGCCTTATCCCAGCAGCCGCCGTTCTGCAGGTCGAACACCAGGGCGGCATCGGCCGATTCGGGGAACGTGTAGCGGTGCATGCCGGAGTGAGCGGTGGCGGTGAGTTCGGCAAGGATGCCATGACGGGTGAGCGGCACTGAATAATAACCCGGTTGAGCCACTTCGCGGGTGCGGTCGGCCTGCGACACCATGCCTTCGCGGGTGTAGTCAACCTTGCCGGTAACCGGCATCACGGTCACGTCAAACAAATCGCCTATGCCGGTGCCCGACATGTGGGTGTGGGAGAAGCCGATAACGGTTGAATCGCTCTGATGATAGCCGGAACACCAGTCCCACGTCTCGGGGAACGAGGTGGGGCCGAGCTGCACCATACCGAACGGCACGTTGGCGCCCACAAACACGTGGCCGTGGCCTCCGGTGCCGATCAGGGGGTCGACGAGCGAAGCCAGGTCGCCATGGCGGTCCGTGAGGTTGAACTGCAGGGTTTTCCCCTTGATTAAGTCTTCGTGAGAGATACGATAAGAGGTCAACGGGCTGCCGCCGAGGGTCATCGAGTCGATATAGATGGATTCGGGAGACTCGCGCCGAGCGGAAATGACGATAGTGCCGGAGGGGGTGTCGATTTCGGCCGAGTCGAATACGGGCGACGTGAGCGTATAGAACGGTTCGCCGGGGCAGTCGGGATAAAGGCCGAGCATGGAGAATACGGCCCAGGCCGACATGGTGCCGGTGTCGTCATTGCCGGGAATGCCGTCGGGCTTCACCGAGAAGTGATTGCGCAGCAGCCGGCTCACCTCTTTCTGAGTGCGCCATTCCTCGCCGGGGAAGCGGCTGAAGAGATATGGATATGCAATATCGGGTTCGTTTGCAGGATCATAGAGCGCCGAGTCCATCACCATCTGCAGCTGCTTGACAAAACGCTCGCGCCCGCCCATAAGCGCGGCGAGGCCGTCGACATCGTGAGGCACGAAGAAGGTGTAGTTCCACGCTGTGCCCTCGTGGAAGCCGGGCACTTCCTCGAAATTGGCGCCCTGAAGCGGATTGAACGGCGTCAGGAACGTGCCGTCGGCATTGAGGGGGCGGAGGGTGCCGGTTTCAGGCGAATAGTAATGGCGATAGCCGAGCGAGCGCCGGCGCAGCGTGTCGGCAAGGGCGGCATCGCCCCGCTCGGCGGCAAGATGGGCCAGGGCGGCATCGGCCACGTAGTATTCCAGAGCGTGCGAAACGGAATTATCGCCCGAATTGTCGGCGGCATAAAGGCCCAGAGGAATGTAACCCTTTGCGAGATAGGGGTCGATGTCGGGGCGCATCGGATTTTCGGAGCCACGGGTAGTGGCCGAGCGCTTCATGGCGGAATAGGCGGAGTCGATGTCGAAGTCGCGCAAGCCCTTGCGCCAGGAGTCGACGATTACGGGGATGGCCGGGTCACCCTCCATGGTGAACGTTTCGCGGCCATAGAGCTCCCACTTGGGCAGCCAGCCCCACTCGCGCGCCATGGCCGACATTGAGCGGAGCATATCGAGCTGACGCTCGGGATAGACGAGAGTAAGCAGCTGATGCAGATTGCGGTAGGTATCCCAGAGGGAGAAAACGGTGTAGCGCGGAGTGTCGGAGTGGCCGTTGGCGTCTGACTCCATTAGCGGATACTGGCCGTTGACGTCGCTGAGCAGGTTGGGGTGGATAAGCGCATGGTAGAGCGCGGTGTAGAACACGCGTCGCTGCTCGTCGGTGCCCCCTTCGACCCTGATGCGGCCAAGGTCGGCGTTCCAGTTCCGGCGGGCGTCGGCCACCACGTCATCAAATGTCAGCGCCTTCTGCTCGAGGTCGAGATTGCGGCGGGCGTTATCGACCGACACGTATGAAATGCCGATGCGCACCTCGATTTGCTCGCCGGGGGCCAGGCTATCGTATGTGAACCAGTAGCCGATGTCGTCGCCCGACAGGTCGCGGCCATACTCGCGATAAATCTTGTAGGTGCCGTTGTCGGGGGTCCATTCGGCCTCCACCCCGGTCATAGGCGGCTGCATTTTCCAGTAACCCGACGCGGAGGGCACTTTGCTCACGCGCATCACGAAGTAAACGGGAAATACCTTCTGGGCATTGTAGCAGAACGTGCCGAACAGCTTGCTGCCCTCGATTTCGGTGGCGCTCACACGGCGCACCGTGGCTCCGCTTTCGTTGGTGAGCGCCTGTCCCAGGTTCAGCAGAATGTTGCCCTCGCCGCCGGGAAAGGTGTATCGCTCAACCGAGGTGCGCGCCGTCGCGGTGGCCTCGGCCAGTATGTCGTACTTGGTCAGGCGGGCGGCATAATAGCCGGGCGAAGCCTGCTCTGCGGCATATGCCGACCCGTAGCTGCGATAATCGGGATTGAGCGGCCCGGTGGTGGCCATAGTGAGCAGGCCGCCCATATCGGGGCACCCTACGCCGCTTAGGGCGCCGTGGGCAAAGCCCGTGAAGAAACTGTTGCGTTTGTCGTAGGGGGTCGACCACCAGCGGGCGTCCTTGTCAAACATGTTTGAATCCGACCCGGTGACGTTAAAGGGCGTCACGCACATCATGCCGTTGGGCACGACGGCCCCCGGATTGGTAGTGCCGAAATTGGTAGTGCCGATAAATGGGTCAACCCACTGAGTGTAATCGGTGGCTGCGGCTGCATGCAGGGCCGCGGCGGTCAGCAGTGTGACGAATAATTTTCTCATTGTTCAATGTGATGATGCGTTATATAGACTTGTCCAGGTAATATCCGGGGGAGCTACGGCAGAGTCCGTGGTCAGTGCCACCACGTATTCCCGCCCAGGAATAATGTCGAAATAATTGTCGGCAAACCGTGCCGAATCATCAGCCGGCAGAGCCATGCGGAAGGCCCGCACAAAGCGGTCGGCGCTGACTCTGACAGCATATTTGCCCTCGGCTACGGGCTCGACGGATATCCTCACTTCAGGCAACGTGAACCTCATGTATTTCATGGCCGAAGGGAGCAGAATATTTTCATAATCATCGCCGAAAGAGGCGGTGATGAACACGTCGGCCGAATCGGCCGGAGCATAAAGCGCCGATACGGGGAGCGTCACCCGCTCCACCTCATCGACCGTGATGTCGAAGCCGTGCGATGCCAGTTCGGTGCCGTCAAGCCGGCGGGACGACACCGTGAGCCTGCCGCCGATGGGCCCGGGGCGGTCAGACACCACGCTGACCTCGATGCTGTCGCCTCGCAGCAGGGGCGACACGAGGATATCTCTGAACGCTTTGGCGGCAAAATAGTGTTGCGCCTTGCGGTTGCCGAAATAGTCGCGGCTCGACCATGAGGCAACGGGCCAGCAGTCGTTGTGCTGCCAGTAAAGCGAGCCCATGCAGTATGGCCGGTCGCGGCGATGGGCCTCCATGGCGGTCTTGATGGCATCGCCCTGCAGAATCTGCGTCATGTAGAGCAGCGACTCGAAGTCTTTGGGCCGGGGGTATGATTCGAGCAGATAGCGCTCGATTTTACGGTTGGCGCCGGCGCCGGCCCGCTGGTGGGCGAGCATCACGTCGGAGTCGATGAAATGCTGGGCCGGGTCGGGAGCATATTTCAGCACCGCCGGCAGTTCGGGAAACGACTGAAAACCATATTCGCTGAAAAAACGCGAGCGAAAGCCGTTGTAATCGCTGATAGGGCGCTCTCCGCCCCACACCGTCCAGAGATGATAGTCGCCGCGATGTGGCTCGGGGCGGCCGTCGACGCGGCTGAACGGCGACGACGGATGATAAACGGCTCCGGGAGCCTCCGAGGCCATAACCTCAGGCAAAACGCCGTGGTAAAGGTCGAGATACTGCTTCCATATGATATCGGCCACTCCCTGCGCCTCATAGCGCCGCTTCAGCCCCCAGCCGAACCAGGCTTCGAGACATTCGTTATTGCCGCACCAGATTACGATAGAGGGGTGGCTGCGCAGCCGGCGCACGTTGTCGATGGCCTCAAGCCGCATATTTTCGAGCAGTTCCCCCTCCGATGGGTAGAAACTGCAGGCATACATGAAGTCTTGCCACACCATGATGCCGAGACTATCGCAAAGCTCATAGAAGCGGTTATCTTCATAAACACCTCCGCCCCACACGCGCAGCATGTTCATATTGGCATCGGCGGCATCCTGCACCGTGCGGCGATACACCTCGTCGGTGACCCTCGGCAGGAAATTGTCGCAAGGAATATAGTTGGCCCCCTTGGCAAATACCGGCACTCCGTTGAGTTTGAAGTAAAACGAACGGCCGCCGCAACTGTCTTCGTCCTGCACGAGCTCTACCGTGCGTATGCCCGTGCGCTTGCTCATTGAGTCGGCAACCGCCTTGCCGAGCCTCACTTCGGCCTTGAAGTCATGGAGCTTAGGTTCTCCCATGCCGTTACACCACCATAATTCGGGATTTTTCACTACGAAAGGCAAAGTAACGGTGTTCACCCCCTGCTTCAGCACAGTTTTGACCGATGCGAGCCTGCGGCCTGACCGTTCATCGGTCAGCACAATCTCGGCCGGAGCATCCCGGAGGTCGGAATTCACCTCCACTACCGCCTGCATCCCGGCCTTCTCAGCCGATACCGTCAGCGTGCGGATAAACAAATCTGAAATGCGTGCATCTGACCACGAGCGCAGATAAACCGGCCGCCAGATGCCTGAAGTGACCAGCCTCGGGCCCCAGTCCCAGCCATAGTGATAGCCGGCCTTGCGGGCAAAGACGCTCAGGCGCTTGTCTATCAGCCCGCCGTTCTGGGCCTGGTCGTTGCCGGCATCGTACTGAAACGTCAGCGCGTCAAACTTGGGCATATCCACCTTGACCGGCGAATGGAAGTATACACGCAACGTATTCACGCCCGGTTTGAGCAGCCGCTCCACCGGCCGCTCCCACGTGCGAAACATATTGTCGGCCCGGATAATCAGCGAATCGTTGAGATAAACGTCGGCATACGTGTCGAGCCCTTCGAACACTATGTCGGTGCGCCCGGCGGCCATAGTGGCCGGGGCGGGAGTGAATACGGTTTCATACACCCAGTCTTCCTTGTCGACCCACTGCACCTCGCGCTCATTCTCTCCCACAAAGGGGTCGGGAATCATTCCGTTGGCCATCAGGTCGGTATGCACGGTTCCAGGCACTGTGGCCGGATGAGTGGCCACCTTGCGCTGCTGGCGGAATTGCCATTGCGACGGCAAATCCCGGCGGTAAACGCCCCCCTGCACGGCAAGCGCCCCCGCCAACAAAAGCGGCCATATGCTCAAATGTCGCAACGAAATTTTCATGGTAATCAAACAGCAGTGTGCAAAGATACGGAAATTTTGGGATTTTTGCTTACCTTTGCGAAAAATTCCACTATCATGAAAAATACAATCAAACATTTGGCAACGCTGGCATGGCTCGCATCTGCCCTTTGCCCCGCAGCTACAGCGCAAGACTTCGCGCCCGGCGAACATTCGCAATTCACAACCGACCGCGCCGACGGGCGCTACACGAGCTCGCGGGCAATAGCCCACCGCCTGATGCTCAATCACGAGCCGGAGCTGCGATATCGCCCCGGAATGAACAGCGAGGAGTTTGCCCTATGGCGCGACAGCCTGTCGCAGGCCATGGCCGGACTGATGAAACATCCCGCCACCGGCAATATGCCCGAGGCCAAACGCCTTGACGTCAGTCAGCGCGACGGCTACCGGCTGGAGCGCTGGGAGGCTTATCCGCTTGACGAGGCGGTGGTGCCATTTCTGGTGCTGGTGCCCGACGGAGTCGATGCCGGCAATCCGGCGCCGGCGATTCTGTGTATTCCCGGTTTCGGGCAGACCAAAGAGCTGCTGGCCGGCGAAACAGGCAACCCCGACGGCCAGCGTTCGAACGCGATGGCGCGCTTCTATGCCAAGGAAGGCTATGTGGCCGTGGCCGTCGACAATCCATCATGCGGCGAATCGGGCGACCTTGAGCGCATGGCCGGAAGCGGATGGGATTACGTCACCACCTCCCGCGCACTGCTTGAGCTCGACTGGAGCTATCTCGGCTACACTTCTTTTATCGACAAGGTGATTCTCGACTGGATGAAGACCCGCCCCGAAATGCGACGCGACCGGCTGATAGTGAGCGGATTCTCGCTCGGCACTGAGCCGCTGATGGCTCTGGGCGCCACTGACCCTTCAATCTACGCGTTCGTCTACAACGATTTTCTCTGCACCACCCGCGAGCGCGCCCTGGTGATGACCCTGCCTGACCAGCATGGCCACAGGCCCTGGCCCAACGACATATCGCATCTGATTCCGGGCTTTCTGACCAAATTCGACTTTCCTGACATAGTGGCGTCGCTGGCGCCGCGGCCGGTGATATGCACCGAGGGGGGCATGGACCGCGACTTCGCCCTGGTGGCCGATGCCTTTGCCACGGCCGGTGACTCAACGGCATTTGAATATCACCACTATCCCAAATATGCCGACCCGGCCAACCGCCAATACCTCGATGAGATGCCTGAAGG
Organism: uncultured Bacteroides sp.; assembly: GCA_964444045.1. GTDB lineage: Bacteria > Bacteroidota > Bacteroidia > Bacteroidales > Muribaculaceae > UBA3263. The sequence continues at coordinate 6,873 of CAYUFQ010000012.1, read as the reverse complement.
GATTGACAGGGCCACGTTTTTCCGGCTGGCCAACGTTGACCCGCCGAGCCATTACTTCAAGGCCGAGCTGGTGCTCCCCTGGCTGAAGAAGCTGCTCACTGAGTGATGGCCTTGTAGAGCCGGTGGATGGGAAGCCCCATCACGTTGTAGAAGCTGCCGCGGATACCCTTCACGGCAGCTGCGCCTATCCACTCCTGGATGCCGTATGCGCCGGCTTTGTCGAAAGGCCGGTAGCGCTCCACGTAATAGTCTATCTCTTCGGGGGTGAGGTCGTCGAACTCCACCTCGGTGATTTCCGAGAAGGTGGTCAGCGACCCTCCGGGGCGACCTATCGACACTCCGGTTATGACCCTGTGGACCCGGCCGGCAAGGCTGGAGAGTATGCGGCGGGCATCGGCGGCATCGGCAGGCTTGCCTATGACCCGGCCGTCGAGCACCACTACGGTATCGGCCGTGATCAGCACCTCGTCTTCGGCCAAATCGGCCAGATACGGTGCGGCCTTGAGGCGCGACAGATAAGCCGGAGTTTCGTCGGCCGACATTCCTGCGGGCACTATTTCATCCACCTGACGGGAGGTATCGACCCGAAAATCAACATCGAGCATGGCCATGAGCTCGCGGCGGCGCGGCGAACCGCTTGCCAGTATGTAACGCCTGCTCACCATCCGTAGGCCGTGGCAACGTGAAGCCAATCGCCATGCACCCGCATGGTCTGCTCAATCAACTCGCGGGCAATGCCGTGGCCACCGCGCACCTGCGACACGTATGTGGCGGCCTCGCGGGCATCGGGCGAGGCATCGGCCGGCGCTATGCTCAGCCCGACGTGGCGCATGCAGGGCAGGTCGGGCACGTCGTCGCCGCAATAGGCCACCTCTTCCGGCTCCAGGCCATTATCGGCCATCCACTTGACCAGTTTCGGCAGCTTATCGCCCGCCTTGAGGAATATATCGTTGATATGAAGCAGCTTATAGCGTTTCAGCACCGTTTCGGTATCGGCGCCGGTTATTATGGCGATTTTATATCCGTGCTTCACAGCCAGCTGCAGCGCATAGCCATCTTTCACGTTGGCCATCCTTGCCGGATTGCCGTCGGAGTCGATAGGCACCATGTTGGGCGACAGCACGCCATCGACATCGAACACGAAGGCTTTGATTTTCGACAAATCGTAGGGTATCATGGTTATTGATCGGTTAGAGTTTTAATTCGGGGTGAAACTGCGCCAGCATGCGGCGCGACAGCTCGGCATACACATCGGCGACGTCGGGCGGAAGGGCATCGATATGCTTGCGCATGGTGTTGAGGTCGCCGCGTCTGGCCGGTCCGGTCATGGCCCGGTCGGGCCCGACGTCGACGGCCCGCTCGAGAGTCATCTGCAGCAGGGGCGCGAGCATATCGAAGTCCAGTCCGGCATCATCGACTATGCGCTTGCTTTGAGCCCACAGATACATCACCATGTTGCAGCCCATAACGGCGGCGGCATGCAGGCGGCGGCGCGAAGCGGAGTCAAGCCGGGCCACCGAGGGCGACATTGAGCGCGCAATCGCCTCCACCTGCGGGTCACCCTCGACCAGCAGCGGCACCCGCGCCCAGTCCACCGCACGGTCTTTGAGCATGGTCTGAAGCGGATAGAGCACTCCGTGGCGGGGAAACCTGGCCGAATCAAACACGTCAATGCCCACCGAACCGGCCGTGTGAACCCACAAAGCCCTGCCGGCCGACGGCACGGCGTCGAGCACCCCGGCAATGGCATCATCGCCAACGGCCACTATAACCAGGTCGGCCCGGTCGGGGTCGAGTTCGCTCACGGGCACCCCGCTGCGCGAACACATCTGCACTATCTCCGCTCCGGTTTCCTTCAGGCGCGCGGCCATGCGCGTTGCCACGTTGCCGGCGCCAATAAAGCTGACTCTCAGCATCAGAAGCGTTCTATATGCACCCGCTCCCAAAGGAGTTTATCAACGTTTTGCGGCTTGCGCTCCTCGTCGGGAACACCCATGGCAATCAGGCAAAGCGGCTGAATCTGCTCCGGCAGGCCCAGAAGCTCCTGCACCACGTCTTCGGCCGGAGTGCCGTCGGCGGCCAAACGGCCGTTGACCTCAATCCAGCATGAGCCCACGCCCAGGTCGCGGGCCTGAAGCATCATGTAGGCGGCTGCAATCGAGCCGTCTTCAATCCACGTTTCGGTGGCGGTTACGTCGACGCACACGGCTATGGTCAGAGTGCTGTTCTTAACCGGCAACGCACCCGCCGCCTTGCACTGGCTCAGGCGCTCGAGCATGGCCTTGTCTTCAACGGCGACGAAATGCCATGCGCGGGCATTCTTGCCGGTGGGCGACAGAAGTCCGGCCTCAAGAATGGTCTTTACCACCTCGGGGTCAAGTGCCTCTTCCTTATACTTGCGGATGCTGCGACGCTCCACCAGGAGCTGATGTAAATCGGTCATATCTTTACTGTTAGGATTAAACGTTGGTAAAACATAAAGTCATTGCGGTCGGCCAGATGAAAATCCAGTTCGGCACGCAGGTCAATAATATTTTTGTAACGCACAAGCAGCGCTGAAAGTTCCGTGCGGTTATACCACTTCGAACTGAAATACGGTTCGCCCTCGCTCAGCTGCGAGCCGTAGCGGCCATAGAGCGGAAAAAGCGGCTTATTGCCCAGCCAGGTGACGTTGCGCAGGGTTATGCGCCAGAACGTGGCGTCGAGTTCGGCCCTCACTCCGGTTGCGCTCAGCCAGTCGTGGTCGCCACGGTCGCGCGTCAGCGAGCCAAGCGCCCCCACCCGCAGCGACAGGGCATGCCAGTTGGGCCGACAGCGCAGCAGCGCCATGAAATCAAGGCCTACGTAGGGGTTCCACGTCAGATTGTCAACCACGTATTGGTCGGCCGGCGCATCCTTCACCTTGGCCAGATGATTCAGCATCGCAGTGGCACCGGCGATGAACACATGCCGGTTGCGCTTCCATTCGCCCCGGGCCGTCACCGCGAAGGCCTCGCGGCGCGTTTCGGTCTGCATGCCGCGCCAGTCGAGCAGCAGCTCGAAGAAGCCACGCCGGCCGAAGGTCTGCAGCAGGGCGCCGCGCAGATTATTCTGAAAATAGCGCGTGGAGTCGCTTACCAGATATTCGGGCAACGGCCTGATCAGATGCGAACGCGGAAACATGCCGAGCGAACCGCTGATGCCTTTGCCCCGGTACTGATAATAGAGCGTTGGCGAAATCCGGTGGCCATCCCATTCGCACCCTATGGGCTGAGTCCACACCGCGCCCCCCATCACCCTGTGACGGCCCTTATCGAACGATATGCCCACCTCGGGCGCCAGGCGCGTCAGGAAGTAGGTTTCGGCAGGAGTGTGGTGCGCATTGCCCTCGCGGTTGTCGAATATCGTGGCGAATTCTCCGCCCCACTCAAACTTCTGGGCCTGGGCGGAGCATCCTATGGCAAGCAGCAAACCCGCGGCAACGGCTTTTTTGCCGAATCGGATTTGACAGGCAATCCGGAATATCACGGCGGCGATTGCCGAGCCGATTAGCGCGCCGGCAAGGATATCGCTCGGATAGTGCACTCCGAGATACAGGCGCGATATGCTCACCACCGCGGCCCACACGAAAAGGAATATGGTCACGCCCCGGTTGCGGAGCACCAGCGAGAGATACGTGGCGAGGGCAAACGTATTGGCGCCATGACATGACGGGAAGCTGAACGACCCCGGACAGTAGCCGTTGACCGTCTGCACCGCGGCCATCGCGTTGCACGGACGCAGCCGCTCTACTGCCGGACGGATCAGCGAGGCACACAGCTGGTCGGTCAGGGTAATCACCACTGCGATGCCGAGCAGATACACTATGGCCCTGCGCCAACCGCAACGCCTGAAAATCAGCGCGGCCAGCAGCACATACAGCGGCACCCATATCCACTTGCCCGTTATGGCCATCATCACGGAGTCGAGCCATGGCGTATGGCTGCCGTTGAACGCCATCAACACGGCCTTATCGGCCTCTGAAAGATACTCAATCATCGCATTTCGGCTTTAACTACCTGATTGGCTATGCGCACGAGGGTCTGGCGCGAGGCCTTTACCTTTTTCTCAAGCTGCAATATCGCTTTCCGGGCAGCGTCGTCGCCCTGACGGTAGGCTCCGCGCAGGCGGTCGAGCCTCGCAAGGTCAGCTTCGAGCTCAGCCCGGGCATCGGCATATGCCTCCATGCTGCGGCGAGCATCGGCCGAGCGAAACTGCTCCCAGCGGGTGTAAATCCGCCCGTCGGGCAGAGCGAACGTGAAGTCAGGCTCATCGGACTGACGGCGCTCACCGGGCCTTACCGACTCGATTTTGCGCAATATGGCGTCAACGTTCTCCCCCTCGGGCCATGTAGCGGCTACCGACGAAATCCGCGCCCTGTCGGCAAGGTCCTCGCGGTCAACGTCGAGATTCCGCCTTATCTGATTGGGCACGAACACATATACCGTCACGAGGTTATCCATCTGATTGCGGTCGGTGGCAAACCAGCCTATCCCGCTCTCTTCGTCGATGGCAAGCATATAGTCGTTAAACGGCGAGTTATACGGCATGCCCAGGTTTTGCGGCATGGCATACTCCTCTCTGTCGCTGCGCGACATATATATGTCGAGCCCCCCGAGCGAGTCATCGCCCTCGGTGGCGTAATAGAGCGTAACGCCATCCGACAGCACGAACGGATAGTTGGCCTCGCCGCCATAATTCAGGTTGGAGCCTACAGGAGCCGGAGCCTCCCACGTGCCGTCGGTGAGCCGGCGCGACTGCATCAGGCATGTGTCGCCGCCCCAAATCATGTAAGATTCGTTTTCAGGCATATATACCACGGTGGGGCGCGAAGCCACACCATCTATATTCAGTTCCGTAGGGCTTGAAAGAGTGCCGGCGGTGGCCGACAGCCGGTAATGGCGGAAAAAATCGTCGGCATTGAGCGTCAGCGAGTCAACGATAACGATATCTTCCACCCGCTGAATCATCTCGGCCATGCGCTCAACCTTTTGCCCGAGAGCCGCAAGCGAATCGGGGTCAACCCCATTTTTCTGTTTTTTCAGCTCGTCGATTTTCTCCATGGCCAGGTCAGGGTCATAGTCGTAGAACGCATCGACGGCCTGCTCCATAAGCTGCTGAGGCGTGAGTCTGACGGTTTTGCGCCGGGCGGCATCGGCAACCGGCGCCATTGCCGCAACTGCCGCGGTTAAAATCAATATCTTTGCAAGTTTCATATCGGCAAAGATAGCAAAAAATCTGTGAGTCCGAGCAATTTCGCGGCGTTTTTGTGCGTTATTCGGTTGTATGGCCCGGTTTCGCCACATAATCCTGTGCTCACTCGCCGCGCTGGCGGCGGGGGTGCTCGCATCGTGTTCTGCCAAGAAGAACACCGCCGCGTCGCGTAACTATCAGGCGTTTATCACGCGCTACAACGTGTTCTACAACGGCTCGGAGCACTTCAAGGAAACCCTCTCCGACATGGAGAAGAACTATCAGGACGATTACACCGATTTCCTCTTTCCACACCCGGCCGAAGCCAAGGGCAACACCAAGGCACCGCAACCCTCGGGCGACTTTACCCGCTCGATTGAGAAAGCCCAGAAGGCCATTCAGCTCCACAGCATCAAGCGAAAGCCCAAAAAGAAGAGCGGAAAGCACTCCGAAGAATACAAAAAGTGGCTCAAACGCGAGGAATACAACCCGTTTATCCACAACGCATGGCTCATGATGGCGCGCAGCCAGTATCTCAACGGCGACTTTTCGGGCGCGGCGGCCACCTTCTACTATATTTCGCGCCACTTCACGTGGCTGCCCGAGGTAGTGACGGAGGCCCAGCTATGGCAGGCCCGCAGCTACGTGGCCTTCGATTGGATCAACGAGGCCGAAAACGTGTTCCGACGCATCAAGCCCGAGCAGCTCACGTCGGGCAAACTCAAGGCGCTCTATGACTTCGTCGAGGCCGACATAGCCATAAGGCGCAAAGACTACGCCGCGGCAATCGAACCGCTCAAACGCACGATCAGCCGCTCATCGGGCGCCCAGAAGGTGCGCCTGCGCTTTCTGCTCGGCCAATGCCTGGCGCGCGAGGGGCGCAACGAAGAGGCCTACAAAGCCTATGCGGCGGCCGCCGGAGGCGGCGGCACCACATACCGCACCAAGCTCAACGCGCGCATAAAGCAGAGCGAGGTATTTTCAGGCAAAGACATTGCCCCCGAAGTGCGCGCACTCAGGCGCATGACCAAGCTTGGACGCAACAAGCCGTATCTCGATCAGATTTACTATGCAATAGGCAATCTGTATCTGAGCCGGCAAGACACCGCCCAGGCCATCGAGAACTACATACTGGCCGCCGACAATTCCGAACGCAACGGCATCGAAAAGGCCATAAGCAACATCACTCTCGGACAGATTTATTTTGCCCAGGGGCGCTACGATCTGGCCCAGCCCCGGTTTTCGGAAGCCCTGCCGCAATTGCCCGAATCATATGCCGGCTATGCGCTGCTCAAGCGCCGCTCCGACGTGCTCGACGAGCTGGCCGTCTACTCGCAGAACGTGGTGCTGCAGGACTCTCTGCTCCATCTGTCGACCCTCTCGCCGGAGGAGCAGCTGAAGATAGTCAACAAAATCATCGATGAGCTGAAGAAGAAAGAGAAAGAAGAGGCCGAAGCGGCCGCCCGCGCCGAACACGAAGCCGAAGTGGCGGCCAACTCCACCGGCGACAATTCGGCCAACGCACCGACGCAGTTCCAGATGGGCTCGAAAGATGATTCGTGGTACTTCTACAATTCCGCCACAGTTTCATCGGGCCGAACCGCATTTCAGCGCAAATGGGGCTCGCGCAAGCTCGAAGACGACTGGCGCCGCCGCAACAAG